>CANRHK010000116.1 GCA_947630395.1 uncultured Oscillospiraceae bacterium | reverse complement strand
GCCCTGGATCTGCTGAACCAGTGGCACAGCGGGGACAACCTCTCCGGCTACGCCAGCGAGGCCGCCGACATTGTGCTGGACTCCGCCTGGACCGCCCAGTCGGAGGAGGCCCGGGATGCCTTCCTCCACGACGCCGAGGCCGCCCTGTTGGAGGATGCGCCGGTGATCCCCGTGTGCTTCCGGGGCAGCGGCTATCTGCTTGCGGAGAACCTCACCGGCCTCTACCGCGCGCCGGACGGGGTGTTCTTCCTCACCGGCGTGAGGGCAGCGGGCCAGGAGTAAACGAAATAGGCGCAATAAACCAACAGGCCGGAGGCGACGCCTCCGGCCTGTGCCGTATTTTATAGGGTTACCATTACCGATATAGAATCAGGCTGTACCACGTGACCACGTTGCCGCCGTACTGGAACTCCAGCCCGTACCGTTCCCCGGTCTCCAGAATCAGGATGCCGTGGCTCTCCACGCAGGGGTACATCCGATCCGGGTGGCGGCAGGGGGCGTCCGGGTAGGCGCATTTGCCGCAGACGGCGCAGGATTCGGTGGAGAGCACGTAGGTCTCCAGTCCCTGGGCCCGGAACAGATCATCCACCTGGTGGGTGATCTCCTCATGGGGGGCGCGGGTGGAGAGAGTCTCCGCAATGTCCGAGATATCCTCCACCTCCGCCATGGTGACCAGCAGCAGGGCGTGGGGGTAGCTGAGGCAACGGGCCCTGCACGCCTCCACCGTGCCCACTCCCGGGGGGCAGGCCCAGCTCTTGCCGTACTGGGGACACTCCGTCTCGCAGACATAGCGGACCCGATCCGAGAAGACCAACTCCCCGGTCTCAAAAAACTCGTACTGCACGATGGGCAGCTCGCTCATCTGCTGTTCCAGCAAAGCGCGATCCATTACTTCTTGTAGGGCACGTGCCAGATGGTGTCGGCGTACTCCGCGATGGAGCGGTCGGCGGCGAAGATACCGGAGCGGGCGATGTTGTGGAGGCTCATCTGATTCCACTTGGCACGGTCGGCGTAGGTCTCCGCCATCCGCCGCTCGGCGGCGCAGTAGGAGGCGAAGTCGGCCAGGAGCATATAGGTGTCGGCGGCACCGCCCCGGCCGAAGAGCAGACTCTCCACCAGGTCGTCGTACCGCACGCCGTCCCGGAAGCCGGAGCTGATCTGGTCCAGCACCCGGTGGAGGGCCGGGTCGCGGCTGTAGATGCGGTAGGGGTTGTAGCCGCTGTTCTGGAGCTCCTTCACCTCCGCAGCCTTCAGGCCGAAGAGGAACATATTCTCGTCGCCCAGCACCTCGTGCATCTCCACATTGGCGCCGTCCAGGGTGCCCACGGTGAGGGCGCCGTTCATCATGAACTTCATGTTGCCGGTGCCGCTGGCCTCCTTGCCGGCGGTAGAGATCTGCTGGCTCACCTCGCTGGCGGGCATGAGGACCTCCGCCATGGACACCCGGTAGTTCTCCAGGAAAAAGACCTGGAGCCTATCCTTGCAGACGGGATCCTTCTCGATCTGATCGGCCAAGGAGTTGATAAGGCGGATGATCCGCTTGGCGGCGGCGTAGCCCGGGGCGGCCTTGGCGCCGAAGAGGAAGGTGTGGGGCCGGATCTCCAGGTTGGGCTCGTCGTGGAGACGCTGATACAGGTAGATGATGTGCATCACGTTCAGCAGCTGCCGCTTATACTCGTGGAGCCGCTTGGCCTGCACGTCGAAGATGGCGTCGGGGTTCAGCACAATGCCCTGAGTCTTCTTGGCGTACTTGGCCAGGGCCAGCTTGTTCTCCCGCTTGATCTCCTCCAGCCGCTGGAGCACAGAGGCGTCGCCGGCGTAGGCGTCCAGCTTGGGGAGGGCCTCGCCGGGGTGGCGCAGATAGTCGTCCCCGCCGGCCAGATCCCGGATGAGGCTGTCCAGACCGGGGTTGATCTCCGCCAGCCAGCGGCGGTGGTCGATGCCGTTGGTGACGTTCTTGAACTTCTCCGGCTCCATGACACAGGCGTCGTGGAAGACGTCATTGCGGAGGATGTCGCTGTGGAGGGCGGACACGCCGTTGACGGCCATGCCGCCGGCGATGCACAGGTTGGCCATGCGGACCTCGCCGCCCCAGATGACGGCCATGTTCTGGACCTTGCCCTGGTCGTGGTAGAAGTTCTCCACCCGCTCCTGCCAGCGGCGGGCGATCTCGGTGAGGATCTGCCAGATCCGGGGCAGCAGGGTCTGAACCAGATCCTGGGGCCACCGCTCCAGGGCCTCGGCCAGCACGGTGTGGTTGGTATAGGCCACGGAGTTGACGGTGATGTGCCACGCCTCGTCCCAGCCCAGGCCCGCGTCATCCATGAGGATGCGCATGAGCTCGGGGATGACCAGGGCGGGGTGGGTGTCGTTGATCTGAATGACATTCTTCTCGTGGAAGTTGGTGAGGGTGCCGTAGGCCTGGATATGCTTGCGGACAATGGACTGGACGGTGGCGGAGACAAAGAAGTACTGCTGCTTCAGGCGCAGGCTCTTGCCCTCATAGTGGTTGTCCTCGGGATAGAGCACCTTGGCGATGACCTCGGCCATGGCCTGCTCCTCGCTGGCCTTCAGATACTCGCCCCGGCTGAAGAGGCTCATGTCGATGGGCGTGGGACTCTTGGCGTCCCACAGGCGCAGGGTATTGGTGTGGGGGGTGTCGTAGCCGGCGATGGACATGTCGCAGGGCACCGCCAGTACGCGGGTGTAGCCCTCGTTGACGATGTGCAGATGATCCTCGTCCCAGAACTCCCGCAGCTTGCCGCCGAAGTGGACCTCCTCTACCTCGTCCGGGCGGGGGATCAGCCAGGCGTCGCCCTGGTCCTTCCAGTTGTCGGGCAGCTCCAGCTGCTGGCCGTCCACGATCTTCTGGCGGAAGATGCCCAGCTCATAGCAGATGGAGTAGCCGAAGGCGGGGATCTCCAGGGTGGCCAGGCTGTCCATATAGCAGGCCGCGAGACGCCCCAATCCGCCGTTGCCCAGGCCCGCGTCGGGCTCCATGTCGAAGATGTGGGCCGGCTTAAAGCCCATGTCGGCGATGGCCTCCTTCATGGGCTCCAGCACGCCCAGGTTGTAGGCGTTCTTCATCAGGCTGCGGCCCATCAGAAACTCCAGGGACATGTAGTGCACCTGGCGCTGCTGCTGCTTGCGGGTCTTGGAGCGGGTACTCACCGCGTTGACGCTCATGATGTCCCGCAGCACCATGGCGCAGGCCTTCATCATGTTCTCCTCGGTGGCCTCCTCCACGGTGGTGCTGAAGTTGACGCTCAGCTTGTCGGCAATGGCCTTCTTCATGGAGTCCTTTGTAGGATGCTTGGTGTACTTTTCCATAGGGGTATTCCTTTCTATGAGAGCAAAATGGCATGATACGGCGGGGCGCGTGTTCCGCGCGCCCCGCCAAGAAACTGACAGTCGGGCTATCAGGAGCAGATGGTATGGTAGATCTCGTTGTAAGCCTCGGCGCTGCGCCGCCAGCTGAAGTCCTGGGCCATGCCGGCCGTCCGCAGAGCCTTGAAAGCGGTGGGGTTGTTGAAGTACAGGTCCACCGCCGTGCGGATGGCAAAGAGCATGTCGCCGCTGTTGTAGTCGGAGAAGGTGAAGCCGGTGCCGCCGCCGCTCCAGGCCTCGTAGGGGTGGACGGTGTCCTTGAGGCCGCCGGTCTCCCGGACGATGGGCACGGTGCCGTAGCGCATGGCGATCATCTGGCTGAGCCCGCAGGGCTCGCTGCGGGAGGGCATCAGGAACAGATCCGCGCCGGAGTAGATGCCGGTGGCCAGGGCGTCGCTGTAGCCCCGGTACAGGGCCAGACGGCCGGGGTACTGGCTCAGCTTGCCCTCAAAGAACTGCTCATAGTTCCAGTCGCCGCTGCCCAGAATCACCAGCTGGCAGTTGAGATCCATGATCTGGTCAAAGACCTGACACACCAGGTCCAGCCCCTTGTGGCTGACCAGGCGGCTGACCATGCCGATGACGGGCACGTCGGGCTTCTCCTCCAGTCCCACCTGCTTCTGGAGGCGGGCCTTGTTCTTGGCCTTAGCCGGGGTGACGGAGTCCGCCTTGGACAGGTTCCCGGCCTTGGTGTAGATGCTGTAGTTGGCGGCCAGCCCCGGGTCGGCGGCCGGGTCATAGCGCTTTAGATCCAGCCCGTTCAGAACGCCGTGGAGCTTGCCGGCGTTGAGCTGCATGATGTTCTCCATGCCGTGGGCGAAGTAGGCGCAACGCAGCTCCTGGGCGTAGGTGGGGCTGACGGCGGTGATGGCGTCGCAGGTCATGAGGGCGCCCTTCAGCAGGTTCACATCGCCGTCCATGGCGATGGTGCCGTCGGTGAACCAGCCGGGAGCCAGGCCGAACAGGTCCTCCAGAGTGTCCCGGCCATAGCGGCCCTGGTACTCAATATTGTGCACCGTAAAGACGGTCTTGATACCGCGTACCTCCTCCCAGCGTGCGCTCTCGTCCTTGAGATAGATGGGCACCAGGGCGGTCTGCCAGTCGTTGCAGTGGATGACCTCCGGCATGAAATCCAGGGAGGGCAGCAGGGAGACAATGGCCCGGGAGAAGAAGCCGAAGCGTTCGCCGTCGTCGTAGTGGCCGTACAGGCTCTCCCGCTTGAAGTAGTACTCGTTGTCCACGAAGTTCCAGATCACGCCGTCCCGCTCCAGCCGGAACAGGCCGCAGTACACCCGCCGCCAGCCCAGGGGCACCTCAATGCTGGTGACGAAGGTCATCTGGTCCTTCCATTTCTCCGCCGTCTTCTGATACAGGGGGAGGATGACCTCCACCTCGTCGCCCGCCGCAGCCAGGGCCTGGGGCAGGCTGCCGGTCACGTCGGCCAGACCGCCGGTCTTGCTGAAGGGTACCGCCTCGGAGGCGGCAAACAGGATCTTCATGGGAAAACCTCCTTCATTATAACCCATCAGGGACAAAAATGGAAGTATGCTGATAGGAAAAACTTTCAAATACGGCCCAAACTTTCATCGTCCCGCGCCCCGGGTTCTGCAACAATATGCCGGAAACAGGGCGCGGATCCCGCCCCGATGGGGGGAATGGTCAGATCTTGCTGTCCTTGCCCACGGCCATTGGGTAGTTCTCGTGGCCCATCAGGGTGCGGGACTCCAGGATCTCCACCCGCTTGTCGGCGATGACGTGCTGGATCACCGCGTCCCTGTGGACGGTGACCTCGGGCATGAGGATGCAGTTCTTGACCTCGGCGCCCCGGGCCACGGACACGCCGTGGAACAGGATGGAGTTCTCCACCGTGCCCTCGATGGTGCAGCCGTCGGCCACCAGGCTGTTGCAGCAGGTGCCGGAGGGGTCCACATAGGTGGAGGCGTCGTTGCGCTCCTTGGTGTAGATGGGCCGCTTGGGGTGGAAGACCTCCCGGCGGATGGAGGGATCCAGCAGTTCCATGCTGCGGTCGTAGTACTCCTTGACCGAGCGGATCTGGGCCGCGTAGCCGTCCCAGACGTAGCTCTGGATGTTCAGCGTATTGGCCTTGGCCAGCAGCACGCCGCTGCGGAAGCTGACCTCGTCGCGGCTGATGCACTCGTCTACCAGATCCAGCAGCAGCTGCTTGGAGAGGATGTAGATCTCCAGAGAGCGGTGGCAGCCGGCGGGGTTGCGGAGATCAAAGAGGGCCTCGTTCACCCGGCCGTCCTCCCCCAGGTGGAACCAGGTGGCGTCCTCGGGGCCGCAGAGGTTGCTGGTGCAGACGGCGGTGATGTCCGCGCCGGAGGCCAGGTGGGCCTGATAGACGTCCTTCAGGGGGATGTTGATGACCAGATCGCTGTCGGCCAGCACCACGTGGCTCTGGCGGATCTCCTCCAGATAGGAGCGGACGCCGGCCAGGGCCTCCATCTTGCCCCGGAACTGGCGGGTGACGCCGGAGTGCTGATAGGAGAAGGGGGGCAGCAGCCGCAGGCCGCCGTGGGTGCGGCTCAGATCCCAGTCCTTGCCGGACTCCAGGTGGTCCAGCAGGCTCTGGTAGTTGCCGTGGAGCACCACGCCCACATCGGTGACGCCGGCGTTGACCATGCTGCTGAGGATAAAGTCGATGATGCGGTAGCGCCCGGCGAAGGGGACGGACGCGGGCATGCGGTGGGCGGTCAACTCCCGCAAATTGTTGTGGTACTCAAAGGAAAAGATGATACCGTGCAGGCCTTTCATCTGGACACCTCCTTATGATTGCGGTTCAGCATCGTGTTGGGGGCCACGGTCTCCCCCGCCTCCACGGCGGTGCCGGGTCCCAGCACGGTGATGCCCCACTTGTCGGGGTCGCTGTCGGCGGGGTCGCCGCCCACGGTGGCCCCCTCTTCCACCGAGCAGTTCTCACCCACGATGGCGTATTTCACCACGGCGCCCTTCTTCACGGTGACACCGGGCATGAGCACGGAGTAGTGGACCTCGGCCCCCTCCTCGATGCGGGCGCCGTGGGAGAGGACGGAGTTGAGGACGGTTCCGCCGATCTCGCAGCCCTGGGTGACCACGCTGTGCTCCACCAGGGCGGCCTTGCCGATGAAAGCCGGCGCCTCGGCGGGCAGACGGGCGTAGATGGGCCAGCTGCTCTCCAGCAGATCCAGGTCGCCCCGGGACAGCATGTCCATGTTGGCGTCCCAGAGGCTCTCCAGGGTGCCCACGTCCTTCCAGTAGCCGTCGAAGCGGTAGGCCAGCAGCTTCTCGCCGGCGTTCAGCATGGCGGGGATGATGTTCTTGCCGAAGTCGTTGCTGGAGCCGGGGGTGTTCTCGTCGTCGATGAGGTACTGCCGCAGCTTCTTCCAGGTAAATACGTAGATGCCCATGGAGGCCAGATTGCTCTTGGGCTGTTTGGGCTTCTCCTGGAACTCGGTGATGTTGTCCTGCCCGTCCACGGCCATGATGCCGAAGCGGGGGGCCTCGTCCCAGGGCACCTCCAGCACGGAGATGGTGCAGGCGGCGCCGGCGGCCTTGTGGGCCTCCACCATCTTGCCGTAGTTCATCTTATAGATGTGGTCGCCGGACAGAATGACCACGTAGTCCGGGTCGTACATGTCCACGAAGCCGATGTTCTGATAGATGGCGTTGGCCGTACCCTTGTACCAGCTGCCCTTCTCCCCCTCCTGCATGTAGGGGGGCAGGATATGGACGCCGCCGGACATGCGGTCCAGATCCCAGGGCTGGCCGGAGCCGATGTAGCTGTTCAGCTCCAGGGGCTTGTACTGGGTCAGGACACCCACGGTGTCGATGCCGGAGTTGGCGCAGTTGGACAGGGGAAAGTCGATGATGCGGTACTTTCCGCCGAAGGGAACCGCGGGTTTTGCCACGTCGCTGGTCAGCACGTACAGGCGGCTGCCCTGTCCGCCGGCCAGAAGCATGGCGATGCACTCTTTTTTCATGGGCTATCATCCTCTCTGATTCTTATATTTGTACTATTACCAAATAGACTCAAACGGTTTCAGCGGACTTTTTCCGCCTCCGGGGCGCGGCGGTTTTCTTCTCCGAGGGCTTCTTTTCGGCCGCCTTTTTCGCCGGTGACTTTTTGACGGCGGCAGTCTTGACGGAGGCCGCTTTGGTGGTCTTCCGGGGCACGGCCTTCTCCGCCGCCTCCCCCTCGGCCTTCTTCATCCGGGGCTTGGGCTTGGCCCGCAGCTTGCCCTGGCCCTTCAAAAACACCGCGCCGAAGGGCGGGATGCGAATGGAGACGGAGGACTCGCTGCCATGGGACGGCGTCCAGCTGACCTTGCAGGGGGCCTCGTTGAGAACGCCGCTGCCGCCGTACTCCGGCCGGTCGCTGTTGAAGACCTCCACATACTCCTTCACCGGCGGGCAGCCGAAGCGGTAGCCCTCATAGGTGTTGGGGCTGAAATTCACGGCGCAGACCAGCT
>CANRHK010000115.1 GCA_947630395.1 uncultured Oscillospiraceae bacterium | reverse complement strand
GAAGGTGTAAGTCCGTCCTTCCCCGGGCGGAATAAAAATTGGATAAACTCTTTTCTCCCTGTCCGCCGCCGGTGGACCGGGAGAAAAGGGTAGCAACATTTAAAATGTAAGGTTTTAAAATTGAAACAAATGGACCAAAAGTGGAACCAATTCAGGCGAAAAAATCAGGCCATGCACTTTTGTGAGTTAAAGTTTTGAATGAACATTCACTGTGAGAGTTCAATACTGCATAACTATTTTTAAATGCTGTTGCCGTGGGGGCAGACGATTGTGAACGAGTACACCAAGAAGATCGCGGTGTACCCGCCGAGCAAGGTCAATGGTAAGCGCACACAGACGGTAAAGATCGTCTTTAACTTCCCGGATGCGGTTGAGAGCCCCACTTTTGAGCAATCCGTTACCCCTGAACAATCCCTTGGACGCAGAAGGGCGGCGTGACCATTTGGTCACGCCGCCCTTCTGCGGCAAATAGTTACTTGTCACTATTAGGCCGACGCTTTCAGAGCTTTCATCGTGAATTCTGTGCCGTTCTGCCGCGTATCGGGAGGATTCTCCCTCAAGGATCAGCCCGACAGCTCCTCGCTCTCCGTTTGGCTGATCTGCTTTTGCAGCCAGGCAAATCCCTCCGGCAGACAGGACTCGTGCTCTCCGGAAAAAATCTCCAGAAAGGTCCGGGCCTGGGGGTACTTCTCCTGAAGCCGCAAATACAGGTTCAGGCTGTGGGCAGGCGGTACCAGGGTGTCAAATTTTCCGTGGAACATCTTCAAATTGGCCTTTGCAATTTGATCCACATACCCGATGGGAGAGCGGGCCAGATACTCCTCCGGCACCTCGTCCGGCGTCCTTCCGCCCATGCAGGCCGCGATATTTCGGGCATATTCCTCCCCCGCGGCATCCGTCTCCCGGTACCATGCCGCCAGGTCGGTGATGGACGCGTAGGCCACCGCCCCGCGCCAGAGGGTGGGCGCGGTGCCGCACATCATGAGGGTCATATGTCCGCCGCCGCTGCCGCCCATGATGAAGATGCAGTCCCTGTCCACGCTCCAGCGGGCGCATACATACTCCACCGCGTCCAGAATATCCTGTCTGGCCTTGGGCGATCCGCAGGCGTCCCGGCAGTGGGGATTCCGGGTCAAATTGGCACCCCGAAATTCCGGCAGCAGCAGGTGCCAGTTCAGCTTCTCCACATAGGGCAGATAGGCCTTCACCTGATTAAACCGATCAAAACTCCAGGTGTGAAGCCCCACCAGCAGGGGACGGTTTTCCCCCTCCGCTTGATAGAACAGCGACGGCTGTTCCGTCCCGTCAACGGTTGACCTGATCCGCAGTTCTTTTATTCGATCCATGCCCTTGCTCTCCTTTTCTCCCGCCGCGTTACTGACTGTCCGTGCCCGCGCCGCTGTGGGCCTCTACCAACCGGCAGGTTGCCCGCCGGATCAGATCCTCGTAGTCCCGCATCTGCGGGCCCACGTAGGCGAAGCACGCCACAAAGGGCTCCCTGGCGTAGACGACCCCCACGTCGTGGGCCTTGTCCGACTCGTCGCCGGTCTTGTGGGCGATGGGGAACCCCATGGGCAGCCGTCCGCCCAGCTTGTGCCCGATCTGCTGCCGTTGGAGGACCTTCTCCAGCCAGACGGACGAGGGCTCGTCTACCAGGGTGTGCCGGTACATCTTCTCCAGCAGCTCCCCCATCTCCCGGGGCACAAAGTAGTTGTTGATGCCCTGGGCCTCCTTTTCCAGATCCCAGAGGGGCCGGTTGAGCTGGCTGCCGGACAGGCCCAGCTCCGCGAACAGGGTCCGTATCCGCTCCTCTCCGCAGTACCGGAACAGGGCGTTGGTGGCGGTGTTGTCACTGATGGTGATCATCAGCTTGCCCAGGCTCTCCACGTCCAGCGTGACAGTCCCGGTCATATGCTGGACCGCGCCGCAGCCGGGGACCTTCTGATCGTCGCGGATGGTCACCAGGTCCCGAAAGCTGGCCTCCCCGCGGGACCGCAGCAGCAGAATAGCCGCCATGAGGGGGAGCTTGATCACGCTGGCGGCCAGAAACCGCTCGTCCGCCCGGAATTCCGCCGTCTTCCCGCTGCCCAAATCCCGATAGTAAAATCCCGCCTGGCCCTCCATGCGCTCCATCTTTTGGAGAATGTCCGCCAGAACCGCCTCTTTTGCAGGTGTATTTTCCATATGATCACCGTCCTCTCCGCAGAATCTGCCCCGCCCGCGCACCGGTGTGCCTGCCGTCCCGGGCGGTCAGGAAGCCGTTGACGTATACGCGCCGAATGCCCTCGCAGGGCTGCTTGGGGTTGTCATAGGTGGGAGTATCCTTGATGGCGGCAAAATCAAACAGCACCAGATCCGCCTGCATCCCCGCCTTGATCAGGCCCCGGTTGGCGAGGCCCAGCCGCTCCGCCGGAAGGCCGGTCATGCGGAAAACGGCCTGCTCCAGGGGAAACAGCCCCCGTTCCCGGCAGTAGTGAGCGATGACCCGGGGGAACGCGCCGTAAAATCTGGGGTGGGGCTGGCCGGGGTAGTCCAGGGATACCGCGTTGCCGTCGGAGCCAATCATCACGTAGGGCCGCTTCATGATGTACTCAATGTCCTCCTCGCACATGGCATAGTGGACCTCGTTGACCTTGTTGTGCTCCTCCAGCAGCAAATCCAGGAAGGCGTCCGTGGGCTCCACGCCCCGGAGAGCGCCGATCTCCTCGATGGATTTGCCCACATATTTCTGGTTGGCCTCGCTGGCCGCGTAGGATACGTGGATGGTGCCCCACCGGCCCGCGTGGGATCTGTCCACCTCCGCCTTGATTCTGGACCGGGTCTCTGGGTCTCTGAGGCGCTGGAGCATCTTCTCCACGCCCCCCTCAAAGGCCCAGTTGGGCAGATTGCAGTCCAGGGTGGAGGCCGTGGCCTGGTAGGGATACTGGTCCAGCTGCACATCCATCCCCTCCCGCCGCGCCTTGTCAATCATGGCGATGGTGGTATGGCAGTGGAGCTGCCATACCTCCTGGCGGGTCACCTTGTGGTGGGCCACCTGCAACGGCGCGCCGCTCTCTCTGGCAATGGTCATGGCCTCCCGCAGGGCTTCCACCACACCCAGGCCCTCGTTGCGCATGTGAGTCTCATAGAACGCGCCGTAGGGCGCCAGCTCCTTGCAGAGCTCCGTCAGCTCCTCCGTGCCGGCGTAGCATCCCGGCGGATAGATGAGGCCGCTGGACAGGCAGAAAGCGCCTTCCTCCAGGGACTGGCGCAGCAGCGCCCGCATCTTGTCCAGCTCCTCCGGCGTGGGCTGGCGGTCATCAAACCCCATCACCGCCAGGCGGATGCTGCCGTGGCCCACCGCCGTGCCGAAGTTGTCGCTGGGCCTCTGCTCCTCCATCCAGTCCAGGAACTCGCCCACGGTGTTCCAGGTATAGGGCAGGTCGCCCACGTACTCCCGCAGCTGCTCCTTTTTCTCCGGGTCACGGCTCACCGGCGCCACGGACAGGCCGCAGTCGCCGCCAATCTCGGTGGTCACCCCCTGGAGAATCCGGCTCTCCGCCTGGGGGTACCTCCACAGGGAGGTGTCACTGTGGGCGTGAATGTCGATAAAGCCCGGGGCCAGATACAGGTCCTCCCCGTCCACCATCTCCCTGGCACAGGGGCTCTGCCCCGCCGCCCGCTCCAGGGCGGGCAGGGATCCGATCCGGGCGATCCTGCCGTCCTTGATGGCCACGCAGCCGCGAAACCACGGGGCGGAGGTGCCGTCAATAATGCGTACATTACAGATACAGGTGTCAAACATATTCATATCCGCCTTTCGGGATAGAAATTAAGGAAGCCCCCGTCCTCGGAGCAGAGGTATACAAGACATGGACATTATATCATGTCCACCGCAAACAGCGCCCCCGCGCCGCCGGTGTGGACAAAGAGCAGAGCCTCGTCCTCCGCGAAACAGCCGTCCGCCAGCAGCTGGAAGAACCCGGCCAGGGCCTTGCCGGTGTACACCGGGTCCGCCAGGATGCCCTCGCTCCTGGCCAGTCGCCGCACCGCCGCGCAGCCCTCCGGGCTGGGGATGGCGTAGCCGGGGCCGATGTGATAGTGGATGTGGATATCGCTTCGCTCCACCGGCACGTCGCTCTCCAGCAGCTCTTTGGCCCCCTGCATCAAATCATAGGCGATATCCGCGAAGGGGTCGTCGCAGACGCCGATGCCGATGGAGCGGGTTCCCGGCAGGAACAGCTTGGCGCCGTAGGTCAGCCCCGCGTAGGTGCCGCCGGAGCCGGTGGCGGAGACAATGGCGTCAAACTGGATGCCCAGATCCTCCGCCTGACCCGCGATCTCCAGGGCGCAGTTCACATAGCCCAGGCTGCCCAGGGGCACAGAGCCCCCCACGGGGATGAAGTAGGGCACGTGGCCCTGCCGGCGCAGCTCGTCCATGATCCTATGCATGCAGGCGTAGACCACGTCGTAGCTGTCTGTGTCTACCAGCCGCACCTCCGCGCCGAAAATGTTGTCCAGAATCAGGTTTCCGCTGGTGATCTCCCCCCGCTTTTTCAGCACCAGAATGGACTTCATGCCCACGCGGGCGGCGCAGGCGGCGGTGAGCATGGCGTGGTTGGACTGGGGACCGCCGGCGGTGAGGACCACGTCCGCGCCCCGGGCCTTGGCGTCCGCCAGCAGGAACTCCAGCTTCCGCACCTTATTGCCCCCCAGGGCCACGCCGATCATGTCGTCCCGTTTGATGTAGATATTCTTGCCGAACTCCCTGCTGAGGTTCTCCAGCTTGTACAGCGGCGTGGGCAGCACGCCGAAGGGCAGGGTGGGAAAGTCGGTGATGTGCTTCATGGCAGCGTCCTCCTTATCTGATACGCAGTTCCTCCGCCAGGCGCCGGATGTAGTCCGGCGTGGTGCCGCAGCACCCGCCGGCGATAGAAGCCCCGGCGTCCACCAGGGTTTTCATGTGCCGGGCGAAGTCCTCCGGCCCCATGCTGTAGTGGGCCCGGCCCCGGTCGTCCATGGCGGGGAGGCCGGCGTTGGGCTTGGCAATGATGGGCACCCTCGATACCTGCTTCATGTTCCGGATCACCGCCTCCAGCTGGTCCGGCCCCACCGAGCAGTTGATCCCCACGGCGGCGGCCCCCAGCTCCTGGAGGGTCTCCACCGCCTCCACGCCGCTGCCACCCCAGAGGGCGGATCCGTCGGCCTGTAGGGTCAGGGTGCAGAGCACCGGCCAATCCGCCACAGAGCGGGCGGCCTCCAGGGCCGCGGCGGTCTCGTCCACGCTGAGCATGGTCTCAACGGCGATCAGGTCCGCCCCGGCCACTGCCAGGGCCTCCAGCTGCTGAACGTAGACGTCGAACATCTCGCTGTAGCTGATGCCGTCCGGCCTGTCCAGGGGCTTCCCCAGGGTGGTCACATCCCCGGCCACCAGGCACTTGCCCTCCACGGCCTCCCGGCTCAGCGCCACCAAGGCCCGGTTCATCTCCGCCACCCGGTCCGCCAGGCCGTGGTCCGCCAGGGCCAGCCGGTTGGCGCAGAAGGTGGGGGCGTAGACCACGTCACTGCCCGCCTCCGCATAGGCGCGCTGGAGGTCCATCAGCACCGCCGGGTGCCGCAGCACCCACTGCTCGGTGCTCACGCCCACCGGCATCCCGGCGGCGCGGAGGTTGGAGCCGGTGGCCCCGTCCAGGAGCAGGATCCCCTTCTCCTCCGTCAGAGCGCGAAATTCAGCGGCGGTCATCGCTCTCCCTCCCGCTTCCCGTGGTGGATGTGGGTGATGTCGGTGATCTGGTACGGCGTGGTCTGGTAGACGAAGTAGTTCAGCCAATTGCTGTAGAGCAGGTTGGCGCAGGAGCGCCAAGTCACCCGGGGGGGCTGGGTGTCGTCGTCATTGGGATAGTAATTCTTGGGAATCTCAATGGGCTTGCCCTGGCCCTTGTCCCGCAGGTACTCCTTCTCCAGGGTGTCCGCGTCGTACTCAGAGTGGCCGGTGATGAAGATCTGCCGGCCCTGGGCGGTGGAGAGGGCGTAGACCCCCGCCTCCGGGGAGGTGGCCAGGATCTTCAGATCCGGCACCTTCTCCACGTCCTCCCGGCGGATGGTGGTGTGCCGGGAGTGGGGCACCATGAAGATATCGTCGCTGCCCCGGAAGAGCATGTTGCTCTTGCGCTCCACCACATGGGGGAACACGCCGAAGAGCTTCTTCTCCAGGGGGTACTTCCGGATGCCGTAGTGGTAGTACAGCCCCGCCTGGGCGCCCCAGCAGATATGGAATGTGGAGTGGACGTGGCTCTTGCTCCACTCCATGATGTCGCACAGCTCCGGCCAGTACTCCACCTCCTCGAAGGGCAGATGCTCCACCGGCGCGCCGGTGATGACCAGGCCATCGAAGTACCGGTTCTTCACGTCATCGAAGTGCCGGTAGAAGGCCAGCATGTGCTCCTGGGGCGTGTTTTTGGACACGTGGCCTTTGGGTGCGATGAGCTCCAGTTCTACCTGGATGGGCGTATTGGAGAGGAGGCGGCTCAGCTGGGTCTCCGTGGCGATCTTGGTGGGCATCAGATTCAGCAGCAGAATCTTCAGGGGGCGGATGTGCTGGGTGGTGGCCCGCTGTTCGGTCATCACGAAGATGTTCTCCTCGGTCAGGGTCTTGACGGCGGGAAGCTCGTTGGGGATACGGATGGGCATATGGTTTTTCCTCCTGGTACGGGCGTTTCGCCGGATAAAAAAAGCCCGCCTTCCAAACAGAAGACGAGCGTGAGCCCGTGGTACCACTTCTTTTCACCGCAGCGCAGGGCCGCGGCCTCATTCCGGGCGTCCGACAACGCCCTCCGCTGTAACGGGCAGACCCGTCGCGCCCTGGCGAAAACCGATCGGGCGCGCCGCTCCGGAGCCATGTTCCCCCGCCCCCAACCTGCCCCCTTCCAGCAGCCGGGGCTCTCTGTGAGGCGGAAAACGGGGTACTCTCTCCCTCATCGCATTTGGCAACTATGGTAGCTATCATAAAGGAAAAAGCGCAAAATGTCAAGCCCTCTGCGCAAAACTGCGGAAAACATCGAGAAAGGCCGCAGCAAAAAGGCGCCCCCCGCGGCGGGAGGCGCCTTTCCACAAAAGGTTATGTCTGTCGGATGGGCATTACAGGAACCACTCCGGGCCGAGGCCGGTCATGCGCAGCGCGCAGACGATGTACAGCAGCGCGCAGGTGATGTAGGCGAAGGGAATGGACATCTTGAGGAAGTCCTTGGAGTCGGTCTTGGTGTAGGCCAGGCCCCAGGCGATCCAGCTCTGGGTGATGCAGGAGCCCACGTTGACGGTAGTGGACGGGATGGTGAACAGCGTGAACAGGAACGGCACGGAGAAGTTGCCAATGCCGCGCAGCACGCCCAGGGTGGCGGCGCCGCAGCCGTACAGGGTGAGGGGGCCGCGGAAGAAGCCGGCGATGGCCAGCACCGCGAAGATAACGCAGAGCAGGATCTCGCTCCTGGGCAGAATGCCGCCCAGGACCACCTGGAAGTAGGGGGCCGCATAGGAGGCCACGGTGTTGAACATGGGCAGGGTCAGCAGGAAGCCGATCAGCGGGGCGGTGTCCACCACGCCGTCATAGTACAGCTTGTTGACCAGCTGGCTTGCCGCAGAGGAACAGGGCCGCGAAGCCGGCCAGGACAAAGCCGCCGATGACGCTGAAGTCAAAGACCAGCTTGAGCACCACGGGGACGATGGGCAGGATCAGGGTATACCAGGGGGCGTCCTTCTGGACCTGGGCGGCGCTAGTCTGGGCGGCCCAGGCGCGGCTGCCCTTGCTTCTCTTGAGGAAGATGGCGGTCATCACAATGGTGACCAACAGGGAGAGACCCAGCGCCGCGTAGCCGCGTCCTGATTGTCAAGCTTTGTCTTCGTCTGTCCCTCGAAG
>CANRHK010000114.1 GCA_947630395.1 uncultured Oscillospiraceae bacterium | reverse complement strand
AGGTAGTCGATGACCTCCTCGGCCACGTCGCAGATGGAGCCCATGGCGATGATGACGCGGTCCGCGTCGGGAGCGCCGTAGTAGTTGAAGAGCTTGTAGTCGGTGCCCAGCTTCTCGTTGACCTTGCCCATGTACTTCTCCACCACCTCGGGCAGAGCGTCATAGTACTTGTTGCAGGCCTCGCGGTGCTGGAAGAAGATGTCGCCATTCTCATGGCTGCCGCGGGTGGCGGGGTGCTCGGGGTTCAGGGCGTGCTTACGGAACTCCTCAACGGCCTCCATATCGCACATGTCCTTCAGATCCTCGTAGTCCCACACGGCCACCTTCTGGATCTCGTGGGAGGTGCGGAAGCCGTCGAAGAAGTTGATGAAGGGCACCTTGCCGCTGATGGCGGACAGATGGGCCACGGGGCTCAGATCCATGACCTCCTGCACGCTGCCCTCGGC
Organism: uncultured Oscillospiraceae bacterium; assembly: GCA_947630395.1. GTDB lineage: Bacteria > Bacillota > Clostridia > Oscillospirales > Oscillospiraceae > Pelethomonas. Next base: position 7,447 of record CANRHK010000114.1, on the reverse strand, counting down.
CAGCATGGCGAAGCCGGTCTGGCGGCAGGCCATAACGTCGGAGTGGTCGCCGAAGATGTTCAGGGCCTGGGTGGAGACGGTGCGGGCGGAGACGTGGAAGACGGTGGGCAACTGCTCGGCCGCGATCTTGTACATGTTGGGGATCATCAGCAGCAGGCCCTGGGAGGCGGTGTAGGTGCTGGTGAGGGCGCCTGCGCCCAGAGAGCCGTGGACCGCGCCGGCGGCGCCGCCCTCGGACTGCATCTCGACAACCTTGACCTTGGTGCCGAAGATGTTCTTCAGGCCGTTGGCGGACCACTGGTCCACCAGGTCTGCCATGGGGCTGGACGGGGTAATCGGGTAGATCGCCGCAACCTCGGAGAACGCATAGGAAACATGCGCCGCCGCGTTGTTGCCGTCCATGGACTTGAACTTTCTTGCCATAAATAGCTTCCTCCTGAATATTTGATCTGCTGTGGTATGAAGACAAAGCAGGGTACTCATACAGTATTAAATATAGCACGAATTGCCCCCCGTGTAAATGCTCTGTTTCCCCCAATTTTAAGATTTTTTTCTTTTTCTCCGCTTTGGCGGAAATTGGCGCTGATTTTTGTCAATTTTTGCAAATGGGAATAAGCTGCCTCTAATGGTATAATTAGGATGGAAATTATAAGGGCCTCCGTCGGGCGGAGGAGAGAGGAGAGGCCTATGGTGGTGACCATCCGTTCCCTGGGGCTCCAGGGGATTCGGGGCTATGAGGTGGCGGTGGAGTGCGCCCTGTCGGGGGGCCTGCCCGCCTTTGACGTGGTGGGCCTGCCGGACGCCGCCGTGAAGGAGTCCCGGGAGAGAGTGCGCTCTGCCATCAAGAGCTGCGGCGCCAAGTTCCCCGTGTCCCGCATCACCGTGAATCTGGCCCCGGCGGCCCTTCGCAAGGAGGGCACGGTCTACGACCTGCCCATCCTGCTGGGCATCCTGGCGGCCCAGGGAGACGTGGATCCCCCCTCGGAGGGCGCGGCCTTTCTGGGGGAGCTGAGCCTGGGCGGGGCCCTGCGGCCCGTCACCGGGGTGCTGCCCATGGCCATGGCTGCCGCCCGGGCGGGGGTGAAGGAGCTGTACGTCCCGGCGGAGAACGCCGCCGAGGCCACCCTGGCGGATGGCCTCACGGTCTACGCGGTGGAGAACGTGTCCGCCCTGCTGGACCATCTGCGGGGGGACAAGTCCCTCTCCCCCGCCCCAGTCTGGGTCCCCGCCCCCGGCACGGATCCGGGGCCGGATTTCAGCGAGGTCATGGGCCAGGAGAACGTGAAGCGGGCGCTGGAGATCGCCGCCGCCGGGGGGCACAACATCCTGCTTATCGGCTCCCCTGGCGCGGGCAAGTCCATGCTGGCGAGGCGCCTTCCCTCCATCCTGCCGGACATGACCCGCCGGGAGGCCCTGGAGACCACGGAGATCTGGTCCGTGGCGGGGCTCACGGATAGACAGCACCCCCTTTTGCAGCGGCGGCCCTTCCGCAGCCCCCACCACACCGTGTCCTCCGTGGCCCTGGCCGGCGGCGGGGCCTTCCCCCGGCCGGGGGAGATCTCCCTGGCCCACAACGGCGTCCTCTTTCTGGACGAGCTGCCGGAGTTCAGCCGGGACGCCCTGGAGGTGCTGCGCCAGCCCATTGAGGACGGGGAAGTCACCATCACCCGCGCCGCCGGTACGGTCCGCCTGCCCAGCCGCTTTATGCTGGCAGCGGCTATGAACCCCTGCCGCTGCGGCTGGCGGGGCCACCCCTCCGGGCGGTGTACCTGCACCGACGCCATGGTGGAGAAGTACGTCAGCCGCATCTCCGGCCCCCTGCTGGACCGGATGGACCTCCACGTGGAGGTGCCCTCGGTGGACTTCGAGTCCATGCGCCGCCGGGAGGCGCCGGAGTCCTCCGCCGCGGTGAAGGCCCGTGTGGACGCGGCCCGGCGGCGGCAGGCGGATCGCTTCCGGGGCACGGAGGTGTCCTGCAACGCCAACATGACCCCCGCCATGGTGGGGGCGTTCTGCAAGCTGGACGCCGCCGGGGAGAAGATTCTGAAGGCGGCTTTCGCCCGCATGGGTCTCACCGCCCGCAGCCACGACCGGATTCTGCGGGTGGCCCGGACCGTCGCGGATCTGGAGGGGGAGTCCAATATCTCCCCCGCTCACCTGGCGGAGGCCATCCAGTATCGGAATGCGGACATTCTGCGGCAGAAATAGATTAGGCGGGAATACTATGGAACAGGGCGGGGATCTTCCGCCCTGTTTTCCTGTAAATTTCGAAAAATTCTCTGTAACAAAATCCCGAAAACGGCCACTAATGAGGCGAAGGGAGGGGTGAGATGGAGGAACTGCTGAAGGAGGTATTCACCGCCCACTACCGCGATGTGTATACCTATTTATATAGCCTCAGCCGGGACGGTCCCCTCTCGGAGGATCTGGCCTCGGAGGTGTTCCTGGAGGCGGTGCGCTCCATCAGCTCCTTTCGCGGGGAGTCGGACGTGAAGACCTGGCTCTTCGCCATCGCCCGGCGGAGGTGGTTCGCCCATCTGCGGAGGAAAAAGCGGCAAGTGGAGACCGAGGCCCTCCAGGACTTCCTGGCCGGCGGGGAGAAGCCGGCGGAGGAGCGGATCATCCGCCGGGAGCTGGCGGACCGGATCCGCGCCCTGCTCTCCCAGGAACCGGAGAGGACCCGGGGCATCGTGGAGATGCGGCTGGAGGGCTACTCCTTCTATGAGATTGGCCGGAAATACGGCGTCTCGGAGAACTCCGCCCGGGTCATCGACTTCCGGGCCAAGGCAAAGATCCGGGGGATTTTGAAAAAGGAGGGATTTGTGGATGAATGAGATCAGCTGCGGCGTGTGCCGGGACCTGCTGCCCCTGGTGCGGGACGGCATCGCCAGCGGGGAGAGCCGGGAGGCGGTGGAGCGGCACCTGAAAACCTGTGAGGCCTGCCGGGCTCTCTCGGGCGGGGAGGCGCGCTCCCCGGCGGACGCGGATCTGGAGGAGGCCTTTCGGGAGCTGTGGAAGCGGACGAGGCTGCTCTCCGCCATGGCGCTGATGTTCGGCGTGGTGTTTGGCCTGACCCTGACGGCGGGGAGCCGGGTGTTCTACAACAGCCTTGTCATGCCGGTAGTGGGGGCGCTGGGCTACGGCGTGTTCCGCTGGCGGGCGGCGTATCTGGTGCCGGGGCTGCTGCTGGCGACCCACGTGGCCGTGAACCTGCTGGGCCTGAGCGGCGAGGTGCTGGACGGGCACTCCCTGGTGCTGTGGACGGCCATCTACTGCCTGCTGGCGCTGACGGGCACTGCCATCGCGGGGCTGCTGCACTTCGCGCTGCGGAAGGAGGAGAAGTGACATGAAGAAGAAAAAGGGCTTGAAGATCGCCGCCGGCGTGCTGGCCCTGGCGCTTCTGGCCGGAGTGGTCTGGTTCGCCAACGCCCTGGTGGGCAACCCGGTGTCCCGCTTCCTCTGCCGCCGGAGCGCCGAGGCGTATCTGGCGGAGCACTACCCGGATACGGACTTCCGCGTGGAGCGGGTGGACTACAGCTTCAAGATGACGTGCTACTACGCCCGGATCGTCTCCCCCTCCAGCGCCGACAGCGCTTTCACCCTGGATCAGAGCTGGACGGGAAAAGTGATCAATGATAGGTACGAGAGCCAGGTGGCCGGGCGGGAGAACACCGCCCGGCGGCTGAACGAGGAATACCGGCAACTGACGGACAAGGTCTTGGACAGCGGGGCGCTGCCCTGGGTGGACGATATCGCCTTTGGCGACCTGCAATTCAGCGGCAGCGGCGTTCCCGCCTATGACGCCTGGGCCATCAATCGGGAGACACTGGAGTTGGACAAGGTCTACGACATCCCGGCCCTGGGGGCCAGGGCGGGCCAATTGGTGGTCTATGCCGCCGATAACACCGTCACCGTGGAGCGGGCGGCGGAATTGCTGCTGGAGCTGAAAGCGGCCATGGAGGAGGGCGGCGCGCCGTTCTACTGCGTCAGTTTCGTCCTCAACCACCCCAAAGCAGAGGACAACACCCGGCCCGAGGGCTCGGTGACCGTGGAGGACTTCCTGTGGGAGGACATCTATGAGGACGGCCTTGTGGATCGGGTGCAGGCCGCCCACGAGGCGGCCCAGGCCTATTACGAGACCGAGGACGCCAAAAAGCAGTAGCGTTTCCGAAGATAGCGAGGCAGGGCCGCCGCGTCAGCGGTGGCCCTGCCCTATTGTGCGGTTTTTATGAATCCTTACTGTCCCAGCTTGGCGCGCAGCTCGGCGCCCTTCTCCTCATATCCGGGCTTGCCCAGGAGGGCGAACATATTCTTCTTGTACGCCTCCACGCCGGGCTGGTCGAAGGGGTTGACCCCCAGCAGATAGCCGCTGAGGCCGCAGGAGTACTCGAAGAAGTAGATCAGCTCGCCGCAGGTGTAGGCGTTGATCTCGCCCGCCCGGACGATCAGGTTGGGCACGCCGCCCTCCACGTGGGCCAGGAGGGTACCGTCCATGGCCTGGGTGGCGATGAAGTCCATGTCCTTGCCGGCCAGGAAGTTCAGCCCGTCGCCGTCGGCCTCGTCATAGGGCACGCACAGCTTTGCCTTGGAGGGGCCGAAGCGGACCACGGTCTCGAAGATGGTACGCAGGCCCTGCTGGATATACTGGCCCATGGAGTGGAGGTCGGCGGTGAACTCCACGCTGGCGGGCAGCAGGCCCTTGTTCTCCTTGCCCTCGCTCTCGCCGTAGAGCTGCTTCCACCACTCGGCGAAGAAGCGGGCCCGGGGCTCGTAGCTGGCCAAGATCTCGGTGACCTTGCCCTGGGCGTACAGGTCGTTCCGGGCGGCGGCGTACTGCCACGCGGGGCAGGAAAAGTCTCCGGTGCGGCAGGTCTCCATCATGCTGGCGGCGCCGGCCATGAGCTGGTCCAGATCCACGCCCGCCACGGCGATGGGCAGCAGGCCCACGGCGGTGAGGACGCTGTAGCGGCCGCCCACGTCGTCGGGCACCACGAAGGTCTCATAGCCCTCTGCGGTGGCCAAGGACTTGAGGGCGCCACGGGCCTTGTCGGTGGTGGCGTAGATGCGCTTCGCAGCCTCGGCCTTGCCGTACTTCTTCTCCAGCATGGCCTTGAAGAAGCGGAAGGCCACGGCGGGTTCGGTGGTGGTGCCGGACTTGGAGATGACGTTCACGGAGAAGTCGTCGTCGCCGATGAGGTCCATGACCTCCTGCATGCTGTCGGCGGAGAGGCCGTTGCCGGAGAAGTAGATGTTGGGGGTGTCCTTCTTGATGAGGTTGTTGGAGCGCAGCAGCTCAATGACGGCGCGGGCGCCCAGATAGCTGCCGCCGATACCGATGACCACTAGTGCCTTGCTGTCGGACTGGATCTTTTTCGCGGCGGCCTTGATGCGCTCATACTCCTCCTTGTCGTAGTCCCGGGGCAGGTTCACCCAGCCCACAAAGTCGTTGCCGCGGCCGGTGGCCTCCTGGAGCCAGGTGTGGGCCTGGGCCAGGGCGGGGGCGTACTTGTCCACCTGGGTGGAGCTTTTTTTGAGGTCAACAGAGATCATAGGAATACTATCTCCTTTCAGCGGTAAATTTTGGGGATTTCTCTGTTGGAAAGTATAGCACACTCCTTTCCGGGAGGCAAGGGGGAAAAGAAAAACAGAGCCCGGGCTTCCCAGCCCGGACCTGGGGTGACTTTTCTCTCGTGAGAAAAGTCACCAAAAGCACGCTAAAGGGGCTACCGCCCCTTTAGAATCCCTAGTTTTCGATTAGTTCGCGCAATTTTGCCGGTCCGTCCGGCCTAAATCGCTGCCGTCCGTGTATGAGGCGAAGCGGCTATCCGAGGATGGTTGTACGGGAGAATGATATGCGGCGCAAGGTCCGCCCTTGGGCGGACCCGGTTCGCGTTTCGTTGCGCGAAACGGGCGGCGTGGACAAAGAATTCATCTCTCCCCACTTGACAAAAGCTCGTTCTTACGGTAATATGAAGTTAACTTCACGAGAAGTTTACTTCATATTATGCCGTGAGGAGGAGAGGGATGAAAACCCGAGTAAAAGAATTGCGCGCGCGATTCAAAATGACCCAACAGCAGTTGGCCGATCTGGTCCATGTTTCGTCCCGCACGATCATTTCTATTGAGAAAGAGCAGTACAGTCCCTCACTGATGCTGGCCTACCGGATGGCGGAAGTGTTTGGCGTAAGTGTCGAAGAGTTATGCTGCTTAAAAGAAAATAAAGCGTTGGAGGATAAACAGTATGAAAATCTATAACAAAATAGGAGGTAAGACCATGAAACAACCGCCAAGACAAAGACCGATTAAAGACGAGCGTGATGAGCAGATAGAGGCGCAATCTAAGCGTTACGCAATGGACTGTATGGCCACCGCGACGCAGATCTTGACAGTTATCTGCTTGATCAAGGGAAACCCGGCATGGAAAGGCAGCCTGTCCCTGCTTTTTTTCGGATTTGGTTTCATCATGTTCTATCAATATAGGCAATATATGGAAAAATTCTATCGCCATATTGGTATCGTATCTCTGGTTATTGGAGTCGCTTTGATGGCTTGGTTTGTAGTTACAGGATAGACAGAGGCGAGGTTGTTCAAGGGGCATATCGTTTTAGCGTTGACATTGGCGAATAAAATCCCCGTTCGCGGAGCCGCTCAAAAAGGGACATGACCGCCCACCGGCGCGTCATGTCCCTTTTTAAAGATGCCCTTGCGTCTATTCCTCGTCCAGCTTGAGCACAGCCATAAACGCCTCTGTCGGCAGCTGTACGGTCCCCAGCGTCCGCATCTTTTTCTTGCCCTCCTTCTGCTTCTCCAGCAGCTTCTTCTTTCGGGTGATATCGCCGCCGTAGCACTTGGCCAGCACGTCCTTGCGCATGGCCTTCACGGTCTCACGGGCGATGATCCGCCCGCCGATGGCCGCCTGGATGGGCACCTCGAAGAGCTGGCGGGGGATGTTGTCCTTCAGCTTCTCGCACAGCCGCCGGGCCCGGGGATACGCCTTGTCCCGGTGGGCGATGAAGCTGAGGGCGTCCACCTGGTCGCCGTTCAGGAGCAGATCCACCTTCACAAGGTCGCTGGGGCGGTAGTCCGACAGCTCGTAGTCCAGGGAGGCGTAGCCCTTGGTGCGGGCTTTCAGGGTGTCGAAGAAATCGTAGATGATCTCGTTGAGGGGCATCTGGTAGTGGAGCTCCACCAGATTGGTGTCCAGATACTGCATGTCCTTGAACTCTCCCCGCCTATCCTGGCACAGGGGCATGATGTTGCCCACGTACTCCTGGGGCGTCAGGATGGACACCTTGGCGAAGGGCTCCTTGGCCTCGGCGATGCCGGCGGGGTCGGGGTAGTTGTGGGGGTTGTCCACCCGCACCAGGGTGCCGTCGGTCTTGGTGACCTCGTAGATGACGGAGGGCAGGGTGGTGATGAGGTCCAGCCCGAACTCCCGCTCCAGCCG
>CANRHK010000113.1 GCA_947630395.1 uncultured Oscillospiraceae bacterium | reverse complement strand
CCGCTCCTTCTCCATCTCCCAGCCCGGAGAGCGGGACTATGGGAAGCAGATCTGCCGCCTCATCGTCCTTGGCGCGGACATCGAAGACCTGGAGACCCAGGGCTACGCCACCGGCGGCTTCGACACGGAGGAGACCGTGGAGGCCGGAGTCACCGTCACCCGGCGGGAGACCGACCTGGAGACGATCCTCCGGGAGGCCGTCCGGGAGCAGTACGGCTTCTGGAGCGGCAACGTGGACAAGGCGGCCGTGGACTTCGAGCTGTACTACGGCCTCATGAAGACCGCCCTGGTCACCGCCGGCGGCCCCCTCTCCGGCACCGTGTCCCAGCGGTACGACACCGGCGCGCTGGAGGACATGGACATTTGGAGTATGGACCGGGTGTTCTACCTGGAGGCGGCGGTAACGGTCCCCGCCGGGGGCAGCATTGAGCTCACCGCCACCCTGCGGAAGGAGGGCAGCCACGACTTCTACGGCGCCAAGGGGGAGCAGCGGGGGGTCTACGGCTACGACGCGGTGACCCGGCTGGGCTCCAACCTGACCTGCACCGCCCAGACGGCGGCCCTGGAGGACCGGGGACAGATCCAGATCGTCCGGCAGAACTTCGGCTTCGATTTGGAGAACGGGGTGAAGTCCGTCACCCTGGACCCGGCGGTGGATCACTACTACCTGGAGGTCAAGGGGACCCCGGAGAAGTAGCAGCGCGGGGAGAACCCGGCAAAGAGCGACAAAAAGCACCGCCCGCGGGCGGTGCTTTTTTTGTGGCCCGGAGGGACAAAAGCACCTTGACACGGGCCGTCCCGGGGCATATCATAACAGATGGCAAATTGTCCAAAAGGAAGGAATCTATGAGCGCGGAGACAGGGCGGAATACGGAGATCTTTGAGCGGATGCCGGTGCCCAGAGCGGTGATGACCATGGCGGTACCCACCATCATCAGCCAGTTGATTGTGCTGATCTACAACATGGCGGACACCTTTTTCATCGGTCGCACCAACAACCCCTACATGGTGGCCGGGGCCTCGCTGATCCTGCCCATCTTCAACATCAGCCTCTCCATCTCCAGTCTGGCCGGCACGGGGGGCGGGGCGCTGATCTCCCGGCTGCTGGGGGAGAAGCGGGAGGATGAGGCCCGCCGGGTCTACAGCTTCGGCGTCTATCTCAGCGCCGCGGCCGCGGCGGTGTTCTCCCTGGCGGTGCTGGCCTTCATGCGGCCGCTGATGGGCCTGCTGGGGGCGGGCAGCGACACCTACGACTTTGCCAGCAGCTATGCCTTTCTGGTCATCGTCTGCGGCGGCGTCCCCACCGTCCTGTCCAACACCCTGTCCGCCATGCTGCGAAGCGTGGGGGAGTCGAGAAAGGCCGGCTTCGGCATCACCATGGGCGGGCTCATCAACATCGCCCTGGATCCCCTCTTCATGTTCGTGCTGCTGCCGGAGGGAATGGAGATCGTGGGCGCCGGGGCGGCCACCTGCCTCTCCAACGCCATCGCCTGCGCCTATTTTATCGCGGTGCTGCTCAGGATGCGGGACGGCGCCGTCCTCCGCCTGTGCCCGCCGGCGGATCTGCCCACAAGGAAGAGCCTGGCGGGCATCTTCTCCGTGGGGGTACCCTCGGCCATCGCCACGCTGCTGTTCGATCTGGATTACATCGTCATTGACAGGCTCATGTCCGGCTACACCGATATCGCCCTGGCCGCCGTGGGGATCGTCCTGAAGGCGGAGCGCCTGCCGCTGAACATCGGCATCGGCATCTGCCAGGGCATGATGCCCATTGTGGCCTACAACTACTCGGCGAAAAACTACCGGCGCATGAACGACACGAAGGGCTACTCCATGCGCCTGGGCCTCCTCTGCGCGGCGGTGAGCGTGGTGCTCTATGAGGTCTTCGCCGGCCCTGTCATGCGTATCTTCATCGAGGACGCTCAGACCGTGGCCCTGGGCACCGGGTTTCTCCGGATCCGGGTGCTGGCCACGCCCCTGATGTTCCTCAGCTTTTTCCACGTCTACCTGTTCAACGGCTTCGGCCAGGGCCGGTATGCCCTCTTTCTGGGGGTCATGCGCTGGCTGGCCTTCAATATCCCCATGCTGTTTCTGCTGGACCGGCTGCTGGGGATGTACGGCGTGGTGTGGTCCCAGGCCGCGGCGGATGTGCTCACCGTGGCGCTGTCCCTGGCGGTCTACCGGCGGTATGAGCGCCGGGTGCTTATCAAGGAGGAGAGCTGATGTCGTTTTTCACCGTGTTTTTCCAGATGCTGGCGCTGCTCATCATGATAGGGGTGGGCTGGCTGGCGGCAAAAAAGGGGCTGGTAGACGCCAATACCAACGGCCATATGTCGGGCATGGTGGTGAATATCTTCAACCCCTGTATGCTCATCAGCGCGGCCGCCGGGGCGGCGGGCACCGTCTCCAAGACACAGCTGGGCACGGCCTGCCTGATTGCCGCCGGAATGTTCCTGTTTTTCATCCTGGTGGGGATGGCGGTGGCGCCGCTCTTTGACAAGGACGCCGCCCAGCGGAAGGTGTTCCAGCTGATGATCATCTTCTCCAACCTGGGCTTTATCGGCATCCCGGTGGTGAGGAGCATTCTGGGAGAGGAGTACGTGGTCTACGTCACGCCCTTCAATCTGCTCTACTGCACTTTCTTCTATACCTACGGCGTGGCACTGATGGAGGGGAAGCTCTCCCTCTCGTCGCTGCGCTCCATGGTGAGCGCCGGCAATCTGGCCTGTCTGATCACGCTGGCCATCATCTTTCTCGATATCCGCCTCCCCTCCCCTGTGGTCACCGCGGCGGAGTACCTGGGCGGCGCCACCACCCCGGCGGCCCTGATGTCCATCGGCTGTACCCTGGCCCACACCCCGTGGCGGCGGGTCTGCGGGGATGTGCGGATTTACATCCTCTCCGCTGTCAAGCTGCTGGCGCTGCCGCTGATTGCGCTGCCGGTGCTGCGGCTGCTGCCCATCGACGCGGGACTGCTGTCGGTGTGCGTGGTGATGTTCGGCATGCCCGTGGGCAACATGCCGCTGATGCTGACCAACCAGAAGGGGATCAACGCCGACGCCTGCACCGCCGGCATCATCATGACCACCATTCTCTGTGTGGTCACGGTGCCTGTCCTGCTGGCGGTCGCAGGATAATCCCCCTGAAAGCAGCCCTCGGACGCAAAAGGGAAAAGAGGTGTTTTAAATGTCCCTGTCCCCATCTGCTCTGTCCTATATCGAGGCCCATCAACAAGAGGCGCTGGATCTCTTGCTGACGCTGGCCCGGATTCCGTCCCCCTCCAACCACGAGGAGCGGCGGGCGGAGTTCTGCCTGGCGTGGCTGGAGCGCCAGGGCGCTCAGGGCGTGTACATCGACGATGCAATGAACGTCATCTACCCCGTGGGCGACGTGAACGGCCCTCTCACGGTCTTCATGGCCCACAGCGACGTGGTGTTCCCGGACACGGAGGCTCTGCCCCTCACGGTAGAGAACGGGATAATTAAGTGCCCCGGCGTGGGTGATGACACCGCCAACGTAGTTGCCCTGCTGACTGCGGCCAAGTATATCGCCCTCCACAGCCTCCGGCCCCGGGAGGGGGGCGTGCTGCTGGTGGTCAACTCCGGCGAGGAGGGCCTGGGCAATCTGCGGGGCTCCCGGCACATCATGGAAGCCTTCGGCGGCCGCGTCAGGGCGTTCTTCTCCTTTGACGGTACCTGTGAGGGCGGTGTGAACGCCGCGGTGGGCTCCAAGCGCTACCGGGTGGAGATCACCACCGAGGGCGGCCACTCCTACACCAAGTTCGGCAACCGCAATGCCATCGCCTATCTGGCCTCCCTCATTGACACCCTCTACACCATGAAGGTGCCCGAGGGCGGCAGGACCACCTACAACGTGGGCACCATCCGGGGCGGCACCTCCGTCAACACGGTCGCCCAGCAGGCGGAGATGCTCTACGAGTTCCGCTCTGACGACAGGGCGTCCCTGGCGGTGATGGAGCGGCACCTGGAGGCGGCGCTGGACTTCTACCGGGCCAAGGGCGTGGGCGTCAGGGCGGAAATCATCGGTGAGCGGCCCTGCACTGGCGATGTGGACCCGGCGGCGGAGCAGGCGCTGATGGAGCGCACCGCCGCCGCCGTGAAGGAGCACTTCGGCCAGGAGATCCGCTTCTCCGCCGGCTCCACAGACTGCAACATCCCCCTCTCCCTGGGGGTGCCGGCGGTCTGCGTGGGCTGTTACCGGGGCGGCGGGGCCCACACCCGGGAGGAGTATGTGGAGCTGGACTCCCTGCCGCCGGGGCTGAGGCTGGCCCTGGATCTGGTGCTGGGGTGCGGCGGGCTGGGGTAACAGCCGTAGGACAGAGGCGCGGGGAGGCGCGCCGCCAAATCCGGCGGCGCCATTGCAATCCGGTTTGAGGCGTGCTATACTATGGACAGCGTATATACGCGGATTCGCGGTTTTGATACAAAGGCCGGGGAACGGATATGGAGGTGCGCATGGCGGATTTTACCCATTTTAACGAGCAGGGCCGGGCAAAGATGGTGGACGTGGGGGAGAAGAATCCCACCCACCGTACCGCTGTGGCGGGGGCCCGGGTGCTGGTCAGCCGGACCACCTTTGATCTGATCCGCAACGGCGGGATGAAGAAGGGCGACGTGCTGGCGGTGGCCCAGGTAGCCGGGATCATGGGGGCCAAGCGCACCTGGGAGCTGATCCCCATGTGCCACCCGGTGCAGGTGAACGGCATCGATCTGACCTTGACCCTGGACGAGGCCCGGCTCAGCGTGGAGATCCGGGCCGCCGTCTCCTGCGACGGGCGCACCGGAGTGGAGATGGAGGCCCTGACGGCGGCGTCCACCGCCGCTCTGACGGTCTACGACATGTGCAAGGCCGTGCAGCGGGACATTGTTGTCACCGATATCCGGCTGCTGGAGAAGACCGGCGGCATCCACGGCGATTTTCAGAGGGAGGAAGGGGACATATGCGCAACACAGCGGCAGTGATTACCATCAGCGACAAGGGCTCCCGGGGAGAGCGGGTTGACACCAGCGGCCCCGCCCTGTGCGCGATTCTGAGGGAGGCGGGCTGGGAGGTGGTCCACACCGCCATCCTGCCCGACGAGCTGGATCAGATCAAGGCGGAGCTCGTCCGCTGCGCGGACGGGCGGAAGGTACAGCTGGTCCTCACCACCGGCGGCACCGGCTTCTCCCCCAGGGACGTGACGCCGGAGGCCACCCTGGCGGTGGTGGAGCGGGAGACCCGGGGCATCCCGGAGGCCATGCGGGCCGAGAGCATGAAGATCACTCCCCGTGGGTGCCTGTCCCGCAGTGCCGCGGGTATCCGGGGCCGGACGCTCATTGTGAACCTCCCAGGCAGCGAGAAGGCTGCCCGGGAGAACCTTCTGGCGGTGATGGACTCCATCGGCCACGGCATCGACATGCTGCTCTCCAACGGCTCGGCGGACTGCGCGTCGGATCACCACCACCATCACCGCCACAGTCACGCGCCGTCCATGGACGCGTGGCTGCGGGAGGCCAAGGCATCCCCTGACGCCGCCAAAATCGGCATGTATCTGACCCACAACGGCGTGGTCCGGGAGACCGCCCGGGCGGCGGTGCGGGAGGGCGACGCCGGCGCGGCCCCGGTGCGGGGGATGGCCTTCTCCTATGACAAGAAGAAGGTGGACGCCGCCATCCGGGAGACCTATGGGCTGGAGGGCGTCTATTTCGTCAAGGTCTGGCTGAACGAGGGGGAGCTGAAGGTGGGCGACGACATTATGTACGTGCTGGTGGGCGGGGATATCCGCCCCCACGTGGTGGACGCCCTGCAATTCTTGGTGGGGAAGCTCAAGAGCGACTGTGTCACCGAGACAGAACTGCATTGAATTGTGGGCAGAGTATCTGACGCCCAATCTGGTCCCCGGCATGCAGCCAGGGGCAGGCAGCGCGGTGAATGGCTCCGGCGGCACACAGTATCCCCCCCTCTGTCTCCAGCGGTTCCGCCGTCAACGGTACCGGCAGCGGAGTACAGAGTGTGCCGCCTGCCGGAACACAGACGCCGTCCTCCGGTTCGTCCGCCGGTACTTCCACCGGCTACACCGCCGTCACGGACGACCTCTACTACAGCAACGGCTCCCTGGGCACCCTGACCATCCCCGCCATCGGCGTCAACGCCAAAATCTATGAGGGACCGGCACCGCCTTCCTGGCCAAGGGCGCGGGACACTTTCCCGAGTCCAGCATCTGGCTTGGAAATGTCTGCTTGGCTGGGCACAACAGAGAGACCAATGAAATCTTCGGAAAGATTCATACCCTCTCCCAGGGGATACCGTCACCCTGACCACCAAGCTGGGTACCCGGACTTACAAGGTGGTCAGCGTGAGCAAAATCTCCGAGACCGACTGGAGCGGCGTCGCCTACTCCTCCACCAACATGATTTCCCTCTACACCTGCGTGATGAACGAGCGGGAATACCGCTGGTGCGTCCAGGCGGTGGAGACCGCGTGACGGACGGCAAAGACCGATTTGCATAAAGGACTTGCGAACGTGGGATAATTGTGGTACAATGCGGATATGGGGGGTGAACACGATGCCGCGCATAATACCGATTCGCGACTTGAAAGACACAACCACGATTTCTCAAATGTGCAATGAGTCAGACGAGCCGGTGTATATCACCAAAAACGGCTACGGAGATATGGTCATCATGAGCATGAAAGTCTACGAGGAGAAGATGTTCATGGCCGATGTGTATTTCAAGCTGGCGCGGGCGGAAGCCGAAATCAGGGAAACGCTCCTTGCCGAAAAGAAGGCTACGCCGGTTTTGCAGATTCGAAAGCACAAAGACCTATCCGCCCGTATCGCGGAGCTGACCGAGGAATTGGAAAAACTGCGCTCCGAAAAGACCCGGCTTCTGCAATCTCTGGATTATGCGGAGGACACAAGCACAGATACAATCCGTAAAGACATTTCTGCGATGGAGTCGATGCTCGAAAACCTCTCCCGGCAGGAGCAGAAATACGCCGCCGAGCTTGACAGCACCCTCAAAGAATACGCCGGTCTGGAGGAACAGGCGGCGGAGGTTGACCCCGGTGAACTGACGACCCAGCGCCTTGCCATACGCACTGAAAAGGAAATGGATGCCGTTGCCCGTGTGAGGTCTGCTTACGAAGATCAGTACAAGCCCCTTGTCATGTCCGATGCGAAACGGGATGTGGCGAAAATGCTTGGTGAGGAAGAGGCGCGACCTGGGCGGAAAATGCCCCTGACGAAAAAGCGGAGACAGGATGAGTGGGAAAGATAGAATTGCAAAGAGGGGCGCATTTCATTCGTGCCCTCTCACCTTTGTGCGCTGTCCTTATCAGATAGAGCTGACCGGCCACAGAATCAGGCCGGCCAGCCCTCAATTAATATTATTTCAGATATTCCCAATCGCCCAATTCCCGCTTTCCGTCTGCAATTCTACCATACGGGTATAGAGGCCGTTTTGTTTCAGAAGAACATCCGGCGCACCCTGTTCGGCCACCTTGCCCTCAGACAACACCACAATCTTGTCCGCACCCGCCACCGTCCGCATCCGGTGGGCGATGACCAGCACCGTCTTGTTTCGGATAAGCCGGGACAGAGCCGCCTGGATCTTTGTCTCATTTTCCACATCCAGGGAGGCGGTGGCCTCGTCCAGCAGGATGATAGGCGCGTCCTTCAGGAAAGCGCGGGCGATGGAGATACGCTGGCGCTCCCCGCCGGACAGCTCCCATCCATTTTCCCCGATGTTGGTATCCCACTTGTCCGGCAGCTTCCCGGCAAATTCCTCACATCCGGCCAGCCGCGCCGCCGCCAGCACCTCGTCGTCCGTAGCGTCCTTTTTGCCGATGCGGATATTCTCCATGACGGTGTTGTCAAAGAGCGTCACGTCCTGGAACACGATGGAGTAGAGAGACAGT
>CANRHK010000112.1 GCA_947630395.1 uncultured Oscillospiraceae bacterium | reverse complement strand
GCTTTGTGGCCAGGTAAGAGGGGGGTTCAATCAGATTATGAGTACCCTCCACGCGCTTGCCGCGGATGTTGTGATCACCAGTCCTGCCGCCATGCTTGATCGGGCCAGCGCGGTCACCGTGATTGCGGCCCTGGGCGTGTCAATGCTGGTCAGCTTTGCCCTCACGCCGCTGGTGAAGCGCCTGGCATATAAGATCAAGGCGGTGGATGTGCCCAAGGACAAGCGCCGGATGCACGACCACCCCATCCCCCGACTGGGCGGGCTGGCCATCTTTATCGCCTTTGTCGTCAGCGCCCTGCTGTTCGCTGATGTGAATGTGCAGCTGCGGGGCATTCTGCTGGGATCCTGCATCATCGTGGCCGTGGGGATGGTGGACGACTCCCACCCCCTGGGGCCGGGCATCAAGTTTATCCTTCAGATTGTGGCGGCGCTCATCGCCGTGGAGCACGGCGTGCTCATCTACGCCATCGCCAGCCCTCTGCCCTTCGGACCGGCCTATTGGGATTTCGGCATCATGGCCGTGCCCATCACTGTGATCTGGATTGTGGCGGTAACCAACTCCGTCAACCTCATCGACGGTCTGGACGGCCTGGCGGACGGCGTGTCCGCTATCGCCGCGCTGACCATGCTCATTATCGCGCTGCTGGTCAGCGACATGGAGATGGCGGTGCTGTGCGCGGCCCTGGTGGGCGGCTGCCTGGGGTTCATCCCCTACAACCGCAACCCCGCCCAGATCTTCATGGGGGACACCGGGGCCACCTTCCTGGGGTACATGCTGGCCACCGTGTCCGTGACGGGGCTGTTCAAGCTGTATACCATGATCTCCTTCGTGATCCCCTTCATCATCCTGGGCTTCCCCATCTTTGATACCACCTCCGCCTTCACCCGGCGGATTCTCAAGGGACAGAACCCCATGAAGCCGGACCGCAGCCACACCCACCACAAGCTCATTGACATGGGTATGAACCAGAAGCAGGCGGTGGCTACGCTGTATCTGGTGGCCGGGGTGCTGGGCCTGTGCGCGGTGATGATTGTCACCAGCGGCCCGGTGAAGGTGATCCTCTCTGTGGCGGCCCTGGCGGGCACCGCCTACACCGTGGCCCGCATCGCCCGCTACGAGCATCCCCAGAAGCACGAGGGGACCGGTGAGCCCCCGGCTGAGACGCCGGAACACCCCCCCAAGCAGGAGAGCCAAAACAAGGAGAAGGAGCCCTGATATGGACAAGCTGCGCATTATGAGCGTATTTGGCACCCGGCCGGAGGCCATCAAGATGGCCACGCTGGTGAAGGAGCTGGCGGGCAGGGAGGACATTGAATCCATCTGCTGCGTCACCGCCCAGCACCGGGAGATGCTGGACAGCGTGCTGGAGGTCTTTGACCTGAAGCCGGACTGGGATCTGGATATCATGACCCCCCGGCAGACCCTGAGCACCATCACCAGCAAGTGCCTCACCGGCATGGACGGGGCCATTGAGGCGCTGAAGCCGGATATGATCCTGGTCCACGGGGATACCTCCACCACCTTCGCCGGTGCCCTGTCGGCCTTCTACCACAAGGTGCCGGTGGGCCACGTGGAGGCGGGACTCCGCACCTACGACAAGTACTCCCCCTACCCGGAGGAGATGAACCGGAAGCTGGTCACCGCCATCGCGGATCTGTACTTCTGCCCCACGGAGAACAACCGGGAGAACCTCCGGCGGGAGGGCGTTACTGACGGCGTTTTTGTCACTGGAAATACAGTGATAGACGCACTGAAGACAACGGTACGAAAGGACTATACCTTTACAACCAAGGAGCTCAATGAGCTGCCCTATGAGACGAAAAAAATTGTTCTGGTGACCTGCCACCGGCGGGAAAACTACGGCCAGCCAATGGAGGACATCATGTCCGCCCTGGCGGAGATTGCCCGGACCCACGGTGATGTGGAGCTGGTGTATCCCGTCCACCTGAGTCCGGTGGTCCAAGAGGTGGCCCACCGGCACCTGGACGGCATCGGCAACGTCCACCTGATTCCCCCGTTGGCGGCGGATGAGATGCACAATCTAATGGCCCGGTGCTATCTGGTGCTCACCGACTCCGGCGGGCTCCAGGAGGAGGCCCCCGCCCTGGGCAAGCCAGTGCTGGTGCTGCGCCGGGAGACCGAGCGGCCGGAGGCCGTGACCGCTGGGACAGTGAAGCTGGCAGGTGTAAAGCGGGATGACATTATAGCAATGACCCGCCAGCTGTTGACGGACGAGGCGGCATACGCCGCCATGGCCCATGCGGTGAACCCCTACGGGGACGGCCAGGCGTGCCGCCGGATTGCGGACGCCATCCTATGGCACTTCGGCAGGGGAGAGCGCCCGGAGGATTTCCGAAGCTGAAGCGGCCGGGCAGTTGACCGGAGAGGAGGCGCCGGGGCATGAAAAAGAAGGGAACCACCTATCTGGTCCTGGGCCTCAGTGTGCTGCTGGCGGTGGTCGTGGTAGCGCTGGCCTGGAGCGGCCGCCGGGGAAGCCGGGAGATTGTGCTGCCCGAGGGACCGGCGGACGCGGACGGCGGAGATACCGGCCAGGGAAGCCTGGATGTGGTGGAGATCACCCCTGATACGGTGCAGACGGCCATCGCCACCCTGTCCCGCCCACAGGCGTACAGCCAGGAACAGACGGTGGAGACCCTCTGGAGCGGCGGCAGCGGCGAGTCCGTGTCCCATGTTTCCGTCAGCGGGGGCCGGACCAGGATTGACACCCAGCTGCCGGACGAGAGTGTGCGGCACATGCTGTTTGCCGGCGGCCTCGCGGCGGTGTGGTACGATGACGACAGCGCCTGGGCGGTGCTGCGCTCGGGGGAGCTGACGCCCGACATGGCGGCGCGGATGTTGAGCTATGAGGACGTGGTGCAACTGCCGTCGGAGAGCATCCATATCGCGGACTACCGGGAGCTGGAGGGTGCGCGGTGCATCTACGTAGAGACCGGGGAGGACGCCCAGGGCTACGCCGGCCGGTATTGGGTGGACGTGGACACGGGCCTTCTCCGTATGGCGGAGAGAACCCAGAACGGGGAGACCGTCTACCGCTTCACGGCGGAAGCGCCGGAGAGCGGCGCGGCGGAGGAGAGCCTGTTCCTGCTGCCGGACGGCGGCGCGCTGGGACAGCAGACTTTGCCGGAGTCACAGACCGATGCCAGATAATAAAAATAAGAAACCGGGTGGCGTCCAGCAAACGCCGCCCGGTTTTCGTAGCTATTTACCCAGCGTGATGCAGCCGCTGTGCGGCGCTTCACAATATCAGCAGCAGGCCCAGGGCGATAAGCAGTTCCTCGTCCTCGCCGTCCTTGAAGAGCAGAAACAGGAGCACCAGCAGCAGCAGATCCCCGGTGTCGATGTTCTCCAGGTTCAGCTTTTTCAACAGGCTGGACAGGATGCCCTTCTGTGCCTGCCCCCTGGGCGGGGGAGGGGGCGTGTGCTCCTCCCTGGGCGGGACGCCGCCGCCCCAGTCCTCCCGGCTGTCCTCCTGGTCATCCGCGAAGGGCGGGGGATCGTCCCGGGGCGGGTCCGGGGTGGGGATCCGCTCGTAGCGGCCCGCGTCATTTCTCACATAGCGGTTATACATGGCTCTCCCCCAGGGCTGTCAGGAATTTTTTCCCCACGTGAATCAGCCGGGCGGTCCGCACCGCCTGCTCCACCTTATCCCGCCGCTCCGGCTTCAAGAAGGGCCGCAGGGCGTACAGCAGCGCCAGACGCTCGTCGTCCCCGCCGCCGCCCGTCAGCTCCCCCACCAGGGGGAGAAATCGCTGGATCAGCTTGGGATCGATGTTACCCAGCAGGCTCCCCAGCCCCGCCAGATCCCCCAGATTCCCCGGCAGGCCGCCGGAGGAGGCTGGGGCGGCGGAATTGCTGTTAGACGGAGGCGACGCGGTGCTCTGGGCGCTGCCGCCGCCGTTTCCGCCCAGGTCCAGGGACTGAGCCAGGCTGGCCACCTGGGCCATGGCGTCGGGATTGGACAGAATGGCATTCAGTTTTTCCTCGAACTCGCTCATGGCTGTCCCTCCCTCCCCGGTGACACGGCGCTATTTCTGATCCAGTGTTCCGCTGAGCCGCCGCAGCAGATCCGCCCCGCCGGGGCTGTTCACCACGGACTGGATGAGCTGGCTCAACTGGGCGGTGTCCCCCCTGGCGGCGTTCTCGGCGATCTTCTTGAGGGACGCTTGGTCCTGCTGCCGGGTTAACAGGTTGGCCAAGGCCTTGGCGTCCGGGGACTTGGCGACCTGCTCCAGGGCCTTTTTGTCCCTGAGCAGCGCCTGGAGATTGGGCTGGTTGTTCATGGCTTTGCCCTCCTGAGTGGTTTTCCTTCCAGTATATGAGGCAGAAACAAAAAAGTTCCCCCATCCCGGAGAAGGATGGGGGAAGCGCTCATTTGGCGGAGGTACCGGCGAAGTAATCGCACCAGGGGCGCAGTGTGCAGTTCTGGCAGTCGGGTCGCCGGGCCACGCATACCGCCCGGCCGTGGAGCACCATCCGGTGGCAGAAGTTGTTGCTCTCCTCCGGCGGAATGCTACTCCGCAGCTGCATCTCCACCTTCAGCGGGTCCTTGCTGCCGTCGGTGATGCCCAGCAGGCCCGTGATGCGGATACAGTGGGTATCGCAGACATAGCCCTCCTTGCCGTATACGTCGCCCAGGATAAGATTGGCGGTCTTGCGGCCTACGCCGGGCAGGCGGAGGAGGTCCTCCATGTTGTCCGGCACCTTGCCGCCGAACTCATCCAGCAGCATTTTGCTGGCCGCCACGATGTCCCGGGCCTTGGCTCGCCAGAAGCCCGTGGAGTGGATGATCTCGCCCACCTCCTCCACGGTGGCCTCCGCCAGGGACTGGAGGGTGGGGAAGCGGGAATACAGGACAGGGGTCACCATATTGACCCGTGCGTCGGTGCACTGGGCCGCCAGACGGACGGAGAACAGCAGCTCATAGGCCTTCTCCGGGTCATATTCCAGGGAGCACTCTGCGTCAGGGTAGAGGACCTTTAATTCCTCAATAATGGCATGGACAGTCTCAGGAGATTTCATGCGTATCACCTCGACAGTATCCTACCATATCCGACGGGAAATTTCGAGATTTATTTTCAGAAAATTTACTGTGCAGGGGAGGAATTTTGTGGTACAATGGTCCTCGCAGAAACAGAAGGGGGCGCGGGCCTATGAAAATGCTGTTCAAGCAGCGATTTTTCTCCTGGTTTGACAGCTATGATATCTATAACGAGCAGGGGGAGACCATCTTCACCGTGGAGGGGAAGCTCAGTTGGGGCCACTGCCTCCACATTCTGGACGCCTCCGGGCGGCATATCGGCACCGTCCAGCAGCGGGTCCTGACCTTCCTGCCCAAATTTGAGTTCTACGCCTATGACGAGTATATCGGCTGCCTGGAGAAAGAGCTGACCTTCATGTACCAGCACTACCACATCGACGGCAGCGACTGGGAGGTGAAGGGTGACTTCATGGAGTGGGACTACGGCATCGTAAGCCCCTCCCGCGGACATATTGCCACTATCAGCAAGGAGATCTTTAACTGGACGGACACCTATGTCATCGACGTGCCGGACCGGACTAACGCCCTCTGCGCACTGATGGTGGTGCTGGCCATCGACGCGGAGAAGTGCAGCCGAGGCTGACAGGGAGGAGGGAGCGCCATGAATCAGCCGCTGGCCGACAGAATCCGGCCCCAGACCCTGGAAGAGGTGGTGGGGCAGCGGCACCTGCTGGGCCCCGACGCCCTGCTGCGCCGGTTCATTGAGAAGGGAACTGACGCCAACATGGTGTTCTACGGCCCTTCCGGCACCGGCAAGACCACCATCGCCAACATTATCGCCAAGAGGACCCACCGGACCTTATACAAGCTCAACGCCACCACCGCGTCCCTCCAGGACGTGAAGGACATTATCGGAGACGTGGGGACGCTGATGGCCCCCGGCGGGGTGCTCCTCTATCTGGACGAGATACAATACTTCAACAAGAAGCAGCAGCAGTCCCTGCTGGAGTTCATGGAGAACGGGTCCATTACCCTGATTGCCTCCACCACGGAGAATCCCTACTTCTATGTATACGCCGCCCTGCTGAGCCGCAGCACGGTGTTTGAGTTCAAGCCCGTCACCGCCGCCGATGTGCGGCCCGCTGTGGAGCGGGCGCTGGCGCTTGTCCGGAAGGAGAGCAGGCTGCCTCTCGAATGGGAGGACGGCGTGCCGGACTACATTGCCCACGCCTGCGGCGGGGACGTGCGGAAGGCCATGAATGCGGTGGAGCTGCTGTATGAGGCTGCCCCGGTGCAGGAGGGCAAGCTGACGCTGACCCTCTCCGATGCGGAGCAGGTGTCCCAGCGCAGCGCCATGCGCTACGACAGGGGTGGGGACGCTATGTATGATCTGGCGTCGGCACTGATGAAGTCTCTGCGGGGCAGTGACCCGGACGCGGCGCTGCACTATTTGGCACGCTTTCTGGAGGCGGGGGATCTGATTACCCCCTGCCGCCGGCTGCTGTGCTCGGCCAGCGAGGATATTGGCATGGCGTATCCACAGGCGATCTCCATTGTGAAGGCCTGTGTGGACACGGCCATGCAGCTGGGACTCCCCGAGGCCCAGTTGCCCCTGGCCCAGGCGGCGATCCTTTTGGCAACCGCGCCAAAGTCCAACTCGGTGGTGGAGGCCATCGGCGCGGCCCGCTCCGACGTGAAGCGGGGAAAGACCGGATCGGTGCCCCGGGAGCTCCAGAATGTCCATGCGGACACCACCGGCCAGGAGCGGGATCAGAACTACCGCTACCCCCACGACTATCCGGGCCACTGGGTGGCCCAGCAGTATTTGCCAGACGAGCTGGTGGGATCGGTCTATTATCGCTACGGCGATAACAAGACCGAACAGGCGGCGAAGAATTACTGGGAGAAAATCAAAAAATAGGTTCTTTTTGGCTGGGGTGCGGGGGCTTCCAGTCCCTGGGGCGGCTTTTAGCGGCACTGGCGTGCCTGCTAGCCCTGGCCTACTTTTCCCTTGCCGGAAAAGTAGGCAAAAGGGCACTCAAGGGGCTGGCGCCCCCTGAGAACCCCTAATTTTGATTTTGTTTTGCGCAATTTTGCCGGTCTGCCTGGTCTAAATTGCTGCCGTCCGTATATGAGGCGAAGCGGCTATCTTAGGACTGTTGTACGGACATTTCTATGCAGCGCCCAGTTTGCCGCGCAGCGGCAAACCTTCGCATTGGGTTCGTTGTACGTTTTATGTTAATCGACTGCTTCCTGGCGCTCCATGCTATTTCGCGCGGGATCATTGTTCCTATTTGCACCAAATCCCTGCCACTAGGCGAGGGGTGCATGGCCGCCACGTAGGGTAAGTGGCACTCCGAAACGGGGAGCGCGCCGATGGATTTGTGCTGTGAGTCCCTTGTGAACATACCAAAAGAGTCGCTTCGCCTCATACACGGAAAGCAGCGCTGTTTAGACAAAACCAGCCGCAGGACGAGCGCAAAACAAAATCAAAAATTAGGATTCTCAAGGGTGAAACCCTTGAGCGCGCTTTTTGGTGACTTTTTCCCGCGTGGGAAAAAGTCACCCGGGGCAAGCAGGGGCCGAAGGTCCCCGCCGGACCCCCGAGGGGCTGGAAGCCCCCCGGCACCCAGCCGGAGGGCTAGTACGACCAGTCCCGCACCACCCCGTCGGTGATGAAATAATGAAGATCCCCCGGGGTCCCGGCGGGACCCAGTTTCTCCACCACCTGGAGCTTGATTTTCCGGCCCTCGGGCCGGATGGACTTGATGTACACCGACACCCGGTCACCGGGTGCCAAATCCCCCCGCCAATCCGCCAGCCCCGACAGGTTGGGCGCCAGCTCAATGAAAATCCCGTAGTCCCGGACACCCCGGACAATGCCGGTGACAGTGTCGCCGGGGGAGAAGGCGGCGGCGTTCTCCAGCCAGGTGCCCAGCAGATCCTTGTGGGTCAGATAGAACCGGCAGGCCGCCGCGT
>CANRHK010000111.1 GCA_947630395.1 uncultured Oscillospiraceae bacterium | reverse complement strand
CCCAGCCGGCAGGCAGTCATGGTCGAAATTGAACACATTTTGTATACTTGCTGCGATTTAAAACGAAACGTAGTGGTGGAAGACGAGCGGGATACCGGCGCGCGGATGCTGCTGAACTTCGGCCACACTGTGGGTCACGCCTTTGAGAAGGCGGGAAACTACGAGACCTGGACCCACGGCCAGGCGGTGGCGGCGGGCATGTGTGTGGCCCTGGAGCTGAGCCAGAGCATGGGCGTGACGGAGAGTACCGGCGGCTTTCCGGCCCTGCCGGAGCTCCTGGAGGCCTTTGGACTCCCCACCCGCATCGACTGCCGGTGGAACGACATTGTGGAGGCCATTGGTCTGGACAAGAAGAGCGCTGGCACCCAGATCAGCCTGATTCTTTTAAAGGAAATGGGCCGCGCCGTGGCGGTGAAGCTGGAAAAAGAGCAGGTCCTCCGAAATCTGGAGGCCATCTACGGGCGGTGACTGTCATGGATATTACCATTACCTCCACGAAGCTGGCGGGGACCGTCACGCCGCCCGCCAGCAAGTCCCAGGCCCACCGGGCGGTGCTGGCTCTGGCCCTTTCGGGCGGGGAGGGGAAGCTGTCCAACCTGTCCCCCTCTCAGGACATCCAGGCCACCCAGGACTGCGTGACCGCCCTGAAGGCCGCCGCGCCTGACGGCGGCCTCCCTCTGCTGGACTGCGGGGAAAGCGGATCCACCTTACGTTTCCTCATCCCCGTGGCGCTGGCCCTCCGGGGCGGCGGACACTTCACGAGCCGGGGGCGGCTCATGGAGCGGCCCCAGGGCCCCTACTTCCAGATCTTTGATGAAAAAGGAATTTTCTACCAACAGTCGGACGGCCGCCTCCTTGTGAAAGGCCAGCTGCCCCCCGGCGAATACCGCCTGCGGGGAGACGTGTCCTCCCAGTTCGTCACCGGTCTGCTCTACGCCCTGCCCCTGCTGGATGGGGACAGCGAGATCGTCCTCACCACCCCCCTGGAAAGCCGGAACTATGTGGACATGACCTTGGATGTGCTGCAAAAATTCGGGGTGCAGGTGGAAAATCGGGCCTACCAGCGCTTTCTGGTGCCGGGCAATCAGAAATACCGGACGCCGGAGTCTGACGGCGTGAAGGGCATGGTCATCGAGGCCGACTGGTCCCAGGCCGCGTTCTGGTATTCCGCCGTTGCCCTTGGCAGTTCCATCGACATGGAGGGGCTGAACCCCTTCTCCATCCAGGGGGATATGGCCATTGCCGCCCACTATCTGCGGCTGACCCAGCCGGGAGACGTGGAGATTGATGTGAGCCAGTGCCCGGACCTGGTGCCGCCCCTGGCGGCTATGGCGGCGGTGCGGCAGGGCAGCACGTATCTCACCAACGCCGCCCGCCTCCGTATGAAGGAGAGCGACCGGCTCTCCGCCGTGACGGAAGTGCTGAACGCCCTGGGCGCCGACGTGAAGGAACGCCCCGACAGCCTGACCATCCATGGGAAGGATAGTCTCACCGGCGGGGTGACGGTGGACAGCCACAACGACCACCGCATTGCCATGATGGCGGCTATTGCCGCCACAAGGTGTGTAAAGCCCATCACCGTAACAGGCGCGGAGTGCGTGGCGAAGTCCTACCCGGACTTCTGGAAGGACTATGAGAAGCTGGGCGGGAATATCCAAATATCAGAATGAGAGAAATCATATGGGCATCATAAAATTGGTGATTCCTACTGAGGAATATTTGGACCAGGTGTGGGCGTACCGTCAGGAGTGCCTGGACGTGGGCAGTTCCATGGACGGCTGCGGCCCCTTGCGGTTCAATGAGGACGTAAAACAGTGGCTGGCCGACGTTGTCAGCTACACTGACCCTGCCACTGTACCCGAGGGTAAGGTGCAGGCCACTCAGTTTTTGGGCGTCCGGGGGTCGGACGGCAAATTGGTAGGCATGGTTCAAGTGCGGCACTATTTCAACGAGTACCTGGAAAAATACGCCGGACACATTGGTTACTCCGTCCGGCCCGGAGAGCGGCGCAAAGGCTACGCAAAGGAAATGCTCCGGCTGACTCTGACTTTCTGCAAGAAAATTGGCCTGAACAAAGTGCTCATCTCCTGTGAACCCGACAACCCAGGGAGCCGCCGCACCATTTTAGCCAACGGCGGGATATACGAAAGCACCATCCACGAGCCAAAGCATGACAGGGACCTGGAACGCTATTGGATCGCGCTGTAGTTCCTTTTTCGTTATTCAAAAAAGGAAGGAAAGGGGTAATCATCATGAGATATTCCATCTTCGGCGAATCCCACGGCCCCGCTATCGGCGTGGTGCTGGAGGGCGTCCCCGCCGGTCTGGCGCTGGACATGGAGGCGGTGCGCTTCGACATGGCCCGTCGGGCCCCGGGGAAGAACAACCTCTCCACCGCCCGGCGGGAGGCGGACGAGCCTCGGATCCTCTCCGGCGTCTTTGAGGGCAAAACCACCGGCACCCCCCTCTGCGCCGTCATTGAGAACACCGATACCCGCTCCAAGGACTACACCCGTACCAAGGACCTGGCCCGGCCCGGCCACGCCGACTACGCGGCCCAGGTCCGCTATGGCGGGTTTCAGGACTACCGGGGCGGCGGCCATTTCTCCGGCCGTCTCACCGCGCCCCTGGTCTTTGCCGGGGCCGTGGCCAAGCAGATTTTGGCACAGAAAGGCGTCTTTGTGGGAGCACACATCAGCTCGGTCTACGGCATCTCCGACGACGCCCTGGAGGACTGGGACAGCCTGAAAGCGGTCCAAGCAAAGAACTTCCCGGTGCTCGACGACGAGGCAGGGCAGGAGATGCAGGCCGCCATTCTGGAGGCCAAAGAGGAGCTGGACAGCGTGGGCGGGGCCATTGAGTGCGCCGTCTTCGGCCTCCCTGCCGGGCTGGGGGCGCCGGACTTCGGGCAGAACGCCGAGGGTGTCTTTTCCCAGTATCTCTTCGCCGTGCCGGCTGTAAAGGCGGTGGGCTTCGGGGCCGGGGCGGCCTTCTCCCTCATGCGGGGCAGCGAGGCCAACGACCCCTTGTACGTGGACGAGGACGGCACTGTGAAAACCGAGCAGAACTGCGCCGGCGGCATCAACGGCGGCATCACCAACGGCATGCCGGTGGTCTTTGAGGTGACCATGCGGCCCACGCCGTCCATTGCCCGAAAGCAGTTCACCATCGACATGGCGAAGATGGAGAATGCGGAGCTGGAGCTCCACGGGCGGCACGACCCCTGTGTGGTGCACCGGGCGGTGCCGGTCATTGAGGCCGCCGCGGCGCTGGCTGCCTGTGAGCTCATGGGGATCTGATAGCTCCCCGGGGCGGGGCGCATGCCGTTGGGGCTTCCAGCCCCTGGGGGGTCTTGGCGGGGCTCCCAGCCCCTGCTCACCCTGGGTGACTTTTTCCCACGCGGGAAAAAGTCACCAAAAAGCGCGCCAGCCCTACGGGCTGGACCCCCTTTTTTGCAGGGAATCGGTGTTGGGCTGGCCCCAGAGAAGCTTTCATCGGAACTGCTCTGTTTGTGCCTACTGCCCTCCGTCGCTCCGTTCTACTCCGCGAGGGGTAGTTGAGTGGTTTATTGGTGAAGCTTCATCTGTCCTTTGCGGAGTGGAACGGAGCAGACAGCAGTTGGACAAAGTAAAAACGTACAGCGCAGCCAATGCGAAGGTCGCCAAAGGCGACTGGGCGCCGCATAGAGAACTCCGTACAACCGGCCTGAAAGAGCCGCTTCGCCCAACTACACGGGACCCGGCCCGGTTTAGACTGGGCAGGCCCCAGGGCGAGCGCAAAATAAAACCCCAAATTTGAAGGGGGTCCAGCCCGTAGGGCTGGCGGTTTTTCCGGCCGCTTTTTGGCGGCAAAAAGCGGCCCCAGGGGTGCGGCGGCAACCGCAGCAAGAAGAAGCCCCGGTGGGGGCCGGAGGCCCCTTCGCCCCACCCCACTCCCCGGATTTATGAATCGATATATCATTAGGAGGACAAAACCTATGGATTTAAATGATTACCGCACACAGCTGGATGCCATCGACAACCAGATGGCGGAGCTGTTCCGCCAGCGCATGTCGGTGGTAAAGGACATCGCCGACTACAAGAAGGCCAACAGCGCCCCAGTCTTAGCCCCCAACCGGGAGCGGGACATCCTCTACCGGGTCACGGGCCTGGCCGGCGAGGAGCTGGAGGAGTACACCAAGATCCTCTACTCCACCATTCTGGAGCTGAGCCGGGACTACCAGGAGGACCGGCTCACCACCGGCGAGTCCCCCCTGTGCCGGAAAATTCTGGAGTCCGTGGACACCACCGGCGACTTCCCCAGCCGGGCGGTGGTGGCCTGCCAGGGCATCGAGGGCGCCTACTCCCAGATCGCCTGCGACAAGATGTTCGCCCTGCCCCAGATCATGTACTTCAACCGCTTCGACGGCGTGTTCCGGGCGGTGGAGGCGGGCATGTGCCGCTACGGCATCCTGCCCATTGAGAACAGCTCCGCCGGTTCCGTTACCGAAGTCTACGACCTGATGGAGAAGTACAACTGCAAGATCGTCCGCAGCCTCCGTCTGAAGATCGAGCACTGCCTGCTGGCCAACCCCGGCGTGAAATTGTCCGATGTAAAGGAAGTCGTGGCCCACGAGCAGGCCCTGAACCAGTGCAGCGAGTTTTTGAAGAACAACAAGATCAAGATTACCGTCTTCAGCAACAACGCCGCCGCCGCCAAATATGTCTCCGAGAGCGGCCGCACCGATCTGGCCGCCATCGCCTCCGCCGGCTGCGCGGACCTGTACGGCCTCAAAGTCCTCACCGGCCATGTCGCCAACAGCGACCATAACTACACCCGCTTCATCTGCATCTCCAAGCAGATGGAGATCTTCCACGGCGCCAACAAGATCACCTTTGTGGCCTCCACCAGCCATCGCCCCGGCTCCCTCTACAGCCTTATCGCCAAGTTCGCCACCCGGGGCCTTAACATCTGCAAGCTGGAGAGCCGCCCCATTCCCGGCAAGGACTTTGAGTTCCGCTTCTACTTCGACGTGGAGGCGTCCGTGCGCAGCAAGGACACCCAGACCATCCTCAGCCAGCTGGAGAAGGAGGACTTCTTTACCTTCCTGGGGGCCTACAGCGAGGTGTCCTGATGGAGTACGGACTGCTGGGCGAGGTGCTGGGCCACAGCTTCTCCCCCCAGATACACGCCGCCCTGGCGGACTATGAGTACATTCTCCTGCCCACCCCCAGGGAACAGCTGGAGGGCCTCTTCCACCGCCGGGATTTTCTGGGGCTCAACGTGACCATCCCCTACAAGCAGGCGGTGATGCCCCTCTGCGACGAGATCGATCCCCGGGCCGCCGCCATTGGCGCGGTAAACACGGTGGTGAACCGAAACGGGAAGCTCACCGGCTACAATACGGACATTGACGGCCTCATCTATTTAGCAAAGCGCGCCGGGGTGGATATGTCCGGGAAAAAGGTGGTCATCCTGGGATCCGGCGGCACCAGCCACACCGCCCGGGCCGCCGCCGGGGAGCTGGGCGCGGCGGAGATCGCGGTCATCTCCCGGAAGGGCCCGGATAACTATGACAACCTCTCCCGCCACTTAGGCGCCCAGGTGCTCATCAACACCACCCCCGTGGGGATGTATCCCAACTGCGGGAGAGCGGCGGTGTCCCTGGACGCCTTCCCCGCCCTGGAGGGAGTGCTGGACGTGGTGTACAACCCCCTCCGCACGGCGCTGATCATGGACGCGGAGGCGCGGGGCCTGCCCTGCTCCTGCGGTCTCCCCATGCTGGTGGCCCAGGCCAAGCGGGCCGCCGAGCTCTTTACCGGCGAGGATATCCCCGACGCGCGGACGGAGGAGATTCTGCGGGATCTCACCGCCCAGATGCGAAATGTGGTCCTTGTCGGTATGCCCGGCTGCGGCAAGAGCGTCGTGGGCCGCGCCCTGTCCAAGGCGCTGGGCAAGGAGCTGTTAGAGCTGGACGCCCTCATTGAGGCCCGGGCCGGGAAGCCCATCCCCGCCATTTTTGCCGAGGGCGGGGAGGAGGCTTTCCGGGCGCTGGAGAGTCAGATCGTCCGGGAGGCCGGCGACCGCACCGGCTGCATTCTCAGCACCGGCGGCGGCGTGGTCACCCGCGCCGAGAACTACGCTCCCCTCCACCAGAACGGCCTTATCATCCACCTGACCCGGGGACTGCACAAGCTGCCCACCAAAGGCCGCCCCATCTCCCAGAGTACGGATCTGAGGGAGCTGTGGCGGCGGCGCGCGCCCCTGTACGCGCGCTTCGCCGATGTGACGGTGGATAATGACGGCCCCCTGTCAGACACCATCAAAGAAATTGAAAAGGAGCTGAACAGGCAATGAAGCTGCTGTTTCTCAACGGGCCCAATCTGAACATGTTGGGCATCCGGGAGCCGGACATCTATGGCCGGCAGACCTACGCCGCCCTGGAGAACTTCATCCGGGACTTCTGCGGGCAGATGGGCATTGACTGCGAGATCTACCAGTCCAACCACGAGGGGGCCCTGGTGGACGCCATCCAGGCCGCCTACGGCAAAATGGACGGCATTGTGATCAACCCCGCCGCCTACACCCACACCAGCGTGGCCATTCTGGACGCCCTGAAGGCCGTGTCCCTTCCCGCGGTGGAGGTCCACCTCTCAGACGTGTCCAAGCGGGAGGACTTCCGTCAGGTGTCCTACGCGGGCATGGCCTGTGTGAAGACCTACGCCGGCTACGGCTTTGACGGCTACCGCCTGGCGGCGGAATATCTGCTGGAGCACGCGGAACACTGACCGAACCCCAGGGTTTTGCATACAATGGCCTAGCAAAGGAGGCTGTTGCTATGGAAAACGTGACCACCACCGGGCTTGCGGACGCGCCCGGTACCTACGACTACCGCCTGTACGACCGCATCTGGCAGCGGGTATCCCCGGATCTGGACCCCTACCCCGAGGTCCGCGCCGCTCAGAGCGCCGCCCAGAGTGCCGCCGGAACCGCCCCCCAGCGGCCGGACACCGTCTACGGCCCGTCCTCCGGCGTGGGGCGGCCCTCGTCAGGGTTGGCTGTCGAGCAAAACCCGCCGGCTTCCCCGCCACCGTCAAACAGCGAGGCCAACCTGCCGGGGGCGGATCCCGACCCCTGCTGCATGGGCTCTCTGGCGGACGACACCATCAACGTGCTGGCCGGGTTCATCAACGACGAGCTGGCGGACAGCCGGTGCTGCATGACCCTGTCCCGCCAGGTGCGAAACCAGTCCGCCGCCCGGCTCTTCCACCGCTTCGCCGCCGAGAAGCGGTGGGCGGCCCAGACCCTCCGGGCGGCCTACTACCTCATCACCGGAACCTGCTACGCCCCGGTTGTCACCCTGGAGCGCCGGCAGTGGAAGTGCCTCACCGAGATTCTCCGCTTCTGTTACCATCAGGAGGCCTGCAGCAGCCTCAACTACGCGCGGGCGGCAGAGCAGGCGCCGGACCTGTGCCTGGAGAAGATTCTGAGGCGTCTGAGCACCGAAGCCGACCGCCGGGCGGGGGACGTGCTGGAGCTGCTGGGGAAGGTCATGAATTGAAAGAAAAGAACCAAATGTAAAAGGAGAGAAGTTTGACATGCTGAACACAAGAGACGAGGCGCTGGCCCTTCTGCGCCAGTACAACAAGGATGAATTTCATCTGCGGCACGCCCTCACGGTGGAGGGCGTCATGGCCTGGTACGCCAAGGAGCTGGGCTACGGCGGCGAGACAGGCTTTTGGTCCATGGTGGGCCTCCTCCACGACATCGACTTTGAGCGGTGGCCGGAGGAGCACTGCCGGAAGGCCCCCGAACTTCTCCGAGCCGGCGGCGCCAGCGAGGATCTGATCCACGCCGTAGTCAGTCACGGCTATGGCATCTGCTCCGACGTGGAGCCCACCCACGAGATGGAGAAGGTCCTCTTTGCCGCTGACGAGCTCACCGGCCTCATCTGGGCCGCCGCCAAGATGCGCCCCAGCAAGAGCGTCCAGGACATGGAGGTCAGCT
>CANRHK010000110.1 GCA_947630395.1 uncultured Oscillospiraceae bacterium | reverse complement strand
ACCTACAATTTGCAGGCAATGTCCTTCGCTCTATCCTTTCCCTCCTTCTTCCCTTTGTTCGGTTTTCAGGGTGCAAGTCCTGAAGTTGGTGTTGATTAGGGCGAGGGTCCACCCGTTCCCATCCCGAACACGGAAGTTAAGCTCGCTTCTGCTGACGATACTTGGCTGGAGACGGCCCGGGAAAATAGGTAACGCCAACACAAAGAGGACAGTCGAGAGGCTGTCCTCTTATTTTGTCTGTCTATGTTTATTTTCATCCCGGAGGGGAGGTTTGTCCATGCCGCAGATGACCAAGGGAGGAAAGTTTATCTTCGGAAGGTCCCGCGTTGGCGCCGATGGTGTCATTCAATTGCCCCAGCAGGCAGTCGAGGAATACCAGATCGCAGCGGAGGGCAAGGTCTATCTCTTTACGGGCAGCAAGGTCACCGGAGGCTTCTGTGTCACCCGCAAGGGACTGCTGATGCCGTCAAAGTTGGGGCACATTCTCCTGGAGACACCGCAGCTGCTCTCCTACGCCGCCGCGCCGGGACACTTCATTCCTTATAAAGGCCGCGCCTACGGTTGGACGTCTGTTTCTGCGTCGGGGCAAATTACTTTGACCCGGGACATGATGTCATTTTTGAAGATTTGGCCTGGGATGCGGCTGTTGGCTATTCGCAGCAGCGATATTGCTTTCACTATGGGCGCAAAGGGTCCCCTTGTGGAAAAAGCGGAGAGTTTTGAGGGGGATATTCCAGAATTTTGAAAACGCTTTGCCCTGGCGGCCTGTCGGCGGGAGCAGCGGGGAAGGAGGAATTCCGGCGTATCCTTGCGCAAAAGCGTGATTTCTACTACTGGTGCCGCCGGGAAAAGAGAAATGATACAAATTCTTGTGGTTATCAGGATTTTTTCTCCATTTTCCCCTTGACTTTTCGCGGAAAGTCGTGTATCATAAATTAGGGTTGTAAAGTTGATGCACTTTACATAAAGGAGTGACTGCCGTGAAGAACCAGACCTACCGCATGACCATGCTGTTTGACTTTTACGGGGAACTCCTGACAGAGAGACAGAAGGAGTTCTTTGACCTGTACTATAACGAGGACCTGAGTCTCTCTGAGATTGCGGAGAACAGCGGGATCAGCCGCCAGGGCGTCCGGGACGTGATTGTCCGGGCCGAGGGCATCATGCAGGAGGTGGAGGACAAGACCGGCCTCATCCGGCGCTTCATGCAGATGCAAGGCCACTTGGACAGCCTGGAGGCCGCAGCGGCGGAGCTGCGCACCATCAACTACCGCCAATATGAGGACCCCCGCCTGGACGAGGTGGCCAGCACCATTGAGAAGGCGGCCAAGGCCCTGCGGGAATAACAGACGAGGAGTAGTATGCCATGGCATTTGAGGGCCTTTCCGAAAAACTGAACGCCGCGTTTAAACGCCTGCGCGGGAAGGGGCGCGTGACCGAGGCCGACGTCCGGGAGGCCATGAAGGAGGTCCGCCTGGCCCTGCTGGACGCCGACGTCAGCTACTCGGTGGTGAAGGATTTCACCGCCAAGGTCACCGAGCGGGCTGTGGGCGCGGATGTGCTGGCGAGCCTGACCCCCGCCCAGCAGATTATCAAGATTGTCAACGAGGAGCTGACCGTCCTCATGGGCGGCGCCAACTCCAAGCTGAATTTCGCCAGCAAGGGCCCCACCGTGGTCATGCTGGTGGGCCTCCAGGGCGCCGGTAAGACCACCAACGGCGCCAAGCTGGCGGGCATGTTCAAGAAGATGAGCGGCAAGCGGCCCCTGCTGGTGGCCTGCGACGTGTACCGCCCCGCCGCCATCACCCAGCTGCAGGTGGTGGGCCAGCAGCTGGATATCCCCGTCTTCGAGATGGGACAAGCCAACCCGGTGAAGATCGCCAAGCAGGCCGTCTCCTACGCCAAGGACCACGGCTTCGACATGGTCTTCCTGGACACCGCCGGCCGGCTGCACATCGACGAGCAGCTCATGGACGAGCTGAAGAACATCAAGCGGACGGTGGAGCCCAACGAAATCCTGCTGGTTGTGGACGCTATGACCGGCCAGGACGCCGTGAACGCAGCCACAGCCTTTGACCAGGCCCTGGGCATCGACGGTGTCATGCTCACCAAGCTGGACGGCGACGCCAGAGGCGGCGCGGCCCTCTCCATCCGGGCGGCCACCGGCAAACCCATCAAGTTCGCGGGCACCGGCGAGAAGCTGGACATGATCGAGCTGTTCCACCCGGACCGGATGGCCTCCCGTATCCTGGGCATGGGCGATATGCTCTCCCTCATCGAGAAGGCGGAGCAGAGCTACGACGAGAAGAAGGCCGCCGAGCTGGAGCAGAAGCTGCGGAAGAACCGCTTCACCCTGACCGACTACCTGGAGCAGATGAAGCAGCTGCGCAACATGGGCGACTTAAACCAGCTGGCGGGCATGATGCCCGGGCAGATGGGCAAGCAGATGGCTAACGCCCAGATTGATGAGAAGCTGCTGCGCCGGCAGGAGGCCATTATCCTCTCCATGACCCCCAAGGAGCGGGAGAACCCGGCGCTGCTGAACGCCAGCCGCAAAAAGCGCGTAGCCGCCGGCTGCGGCCTGGATGTGTCCGACGTGAACCGCCTGCTGAAGCAGTATGAGCTGATGATGCAGCTGACCAAACAGCTCAGCAAGGGCAAGCTGCCCTTCGGCATGAAGGGGATGCCCAACCTGGGGAAGATGGGCGGCATGGGCAAGATGCACGGCTTTGGCCGGAAGAAACGACTGAAATAAATGCGCCAGCATTTATCCATACAACTTTAATTTGAGATAAAACGGAGGAAACATCACCATGGTCAAGATTAGACTGCGCCGCATGGGCGCCAAGAAAGCCCCCTACTACCGCGTGGTAGTGGCCGACAGCCGCTATCCCCGGGACGGCCGCTTCATCGAGGAGCTGGGCATCTACAACCCCTGCGTGTCCCCGGCTGAGATCAAGATCGACGCCGACCGCGCCCGGGAGTGGATCAAGACCGGCGCACAGCCCACGGATACCGTCCGCGCCCTGCTGAAGAAAGTCGACGTGCTGTAATGGCCGAGGTGGAAGGGCGCAGCATGAAAGACTTGCTGCTCTACATCGCCAGAAACCTGGTGGAGAACCCGGACGCCGTCACTGTGACGGAGATCGAGGGGGATCAGGAGCTGACGCTGGAGCTGCGTGTGGCCCCCGAGGACATGGGCAAGGTGATTGGCCGTCAGGGACGCATTGCCAAGGAAATCCGGACCCTGATCCGCTCCTACGCCCAGCGCACCGGTCAGAAGGTTTCTATCGACATTGTAGATTGAAGAAGGAAAACGCCAGAGGACAAAGACCTCTGGCGTTTTGCGCTGTTGTGGATAGGTCACCGGGGCTCCAGGGCGGCGTGGAGCTTGTCGGTGATGGCCCCCTGGAACAGGGGGGTGGAGTGGCCGTGGAGGGTTTCCAGCCCGCCGGCGGCCATCCGGGGGTCCAGCTGCCCGGCCATAAAGAGGTCCATGTCCAGGATGAACTTGACCTCCGGGTCCTGGGGGGCATTGGGCTGGTTCCGCTTGACCATGCCGGGGCCGGCGTGGATCTTGGCCCGGCAGGTGCTGTCCAGCGCCAACTCCACATCCACCGAGCACTT
The DNA here is from genome assembly GCA_947630395.1 of uncultured Oscillospiraceae bacterium. Taxonomy (GTDB): domain Bacteria; phylum Bacillota; class Clostridia; order Oscillospirales; family Oscillospiraceae; genus Pelethomonas. The sequence goes on along the minus strand of CANRHK010000110.1, from coordinate 4,392 downwards.
GCTGGTCTGGCGCTCCTCCACGTCCTCCTGGGAGAGGAAGCCCAGATAGGGCGAGGTGAACAGCTCCCGCCAGGGCTCGCCCTCCAGATCCAGGGCCTTTCGGGAGAAGATATTCACATAGCGCAGGCCGATGCGCTCAAAGAAGGCGGGCTGGTAGATCCGAATAAACTCCGCCAGGGGCCGGTCAAAGTGCTGGCCGAACTCCTCCCAGCCGGGGTAGGCCACGGTGCTGAGGGAGATAAAGTCGTTGGTGAGGTTCAGCTTCCAGCGGTTGTTGGCGGAGACAAAGTTGTAGTTGGTGATGGGTTTCTGGGACTCCAGCTTGGCGCCGGGGGTGCCGATGCCCGTGAGCTTGGGGGCGGGCGTCTCCTGCCGGGCGGCGTAACGGGGGAACATGGAGCGGATGGCGTCCTGGAAATCGACGGGATCCCGCCCGCCGATGGCCAGAATGGCGGGGAAACGGAACTGGCAGATCACCTCCGCCAGCTGGGCCTTGTCGTAGTGAACCCGGGGATGGTCGGAATACAGCATGGGGACGGCCTCCTTGTTTGCGGATATTCCTATTGTAGCGCCGTTGGAGGAAAATGTCAAATGGTTGTGAACAGCAAAGTGCCTCCCCGCGGGGAGGCACTTTGCGCGGTGTCAGCGGTAGAACCGGTGGCAGCCGATGGTGGTGTAGTACCGGCAGTTCTGCCGGATCCAGGTGCCCTGGGAGAGGGCGGGACAGAAGAAGTACATACAGTCTCCCACCGCGTCGGCGCCCGCCAGGGTGAGGCGGGCCGCCAGGACGCTCTTGGCGGAGGGGGTGTTGTAGATGGTGCCGTTCTCCGTGGGGGTGAACTGCACCGCGTCCTTGGTGTCAAACACCACGTCTCTGATGGTGTTGGGGAACTGGCGGGAGGCCACCCGGTTCAGGACCACGTTGCCCACGGCAATCTGGCCCTTGAGGCCCTCGCCGCCGCTCTCCGCGTAGATGACGCGGCTGAGCCAATAGAAGTCCTCGTCGGTGTAGGAGCGGCGGCTCCTGCCGGTGACCGTTACCGGCACATTCCAGCCGTTAAATGTCACCTCCGCGCCCAGCAGCTCGGCCACGGCCCGGAGGGGCACATATGTACGTCCGTTCCGCAGCAGGATGGGCGCGTTCAGCTCGTAGGCGTAGCCGTCCACTAAGATCTTCTGCTGGCCGATGGGGGCGGAGAGCGTAAAGAGGCCGGTCTCCGTCCGGGCGGTGCGCTTGGCGCCATCCCAGGTGGTCTCCCAGCCGCCCAGGACCTTCATCAGCGGCACCAGGTGGACGTAGGTGACGCCGTCCTCCGCAAAGGGTCTGCCGGTGAGAGTTTGACCGTTTACAGTGACGGTCATGTCTCTGCCCTGCGCATGGGCCTGTCCCGCCATCAGGAAGACCAGGAGCAGGCAGAGAAGAATTCGGTATTTGTTCAAGTTGTCAGCTCCTTTCTGTGGGGGCGGGAGCGCCCCTCTATCTCCCAGTATAACGGATGTGGGCCGCCGGGGGCAAGACTTAAATCCTGGTAATTTAGTGGGCAATTTCGGCGTGTCTGGAAGGCGGTGGAAGCGCCGGAACAGGGGAGGGAGGTCCCCCGACGGGAAAATTGGAGAGATAGGTGCGGTTCTGCCCGCCTGTTTCGCTGTTTTTCTGCGTTTTATGTCTTGCAAAACAGCTGGTTTCGTGATATCCTGAGAGCAAATTTTTAGTAGGGCGGGTGATTTCTATGGTATACACCATCACCACCAATCCCTCTCTGGACTACACCGTGGAGGTGGACCTGGTTCCGGGCCAGGTGAACCGGACCAGAAGCGAGGCTATCTACCCCGGCGGCAAGGGCATCAACGTGTCCCTGGCCCTCCACCGGCTGGGGGAAGAGACCAGGGCCCTGGGCTTCGCCGCCGGCCGCATCGGTCAGGCCATTCGGGACATGCTGGACGACATGGAGTGCCCCAACACCCTTCTGGAGCTGAGCGGCGGCGGCCAGAGCCGCATCAACGTGAAGCTGAAGGGAAACCAGGAGACGGCCATCAACGGCAAGGGGCCGGACCTGGCGGAGGAGGACATGGAGCGGCTGCTGGAGCTGCTGCGCTCGGTGGAACCCACCGACGCGGTGGTGCTCTCCGGCTGGGCCCAGTCCATCCCCTTCTATGTGTCCATTTTGCAGCAGCTGGTGGCCACCGGCTGCTGGACCGTGCTGGATTGCAGCGGGGAGGCCCTGTGGCAGTGTTTGGGCTGTCACCCATTTCTGATCAAGCCCAACATCCACGAGCTGGGAGCCCTCTTCGGATTTGAGGACATCGATTTTGAGGAGGGCGTGGAGCTGGCCCGCCAGCTCCAGCACGAGGGCGCCCGGAACGTGATGGTGTCCATGGGCAGCGCGGGGGCTTTCCTCCTCACCGAGAACCAGGAGCTGTATCAGGCCAATGCCTGCATCGGCACGGTGCGCAACACCGTGGGCGCCGGGGACTCCCTGGTGGCGGGCTTCCTCACCGGGATGAAGCGCACGGACGACTTCGGCGAGGCGCTGCGGCTGGGCATTGCCGCCGGCGGCGCAACCGCTTTCAGCGACTGGCTGGGCACCGAGGAGGAGACCATGGCCCTGTTGGAGCAGGTCCATGTGGCGAAGGTGCCCCTGACCTTCTGAGGGAGTGCGGAAATCCCTGACAGAGAAAACCCGCCGTCCGTGTTTTTCGCACGGGCGGCGGGTTTTGCGTTTTGTTAGTCATCCATAGTGGACACGGTGGTGATGATTGGCTTTCCCTCCCGGTTCAGCAGGGGGGTGAGGCCCCCGGCGTTGCCGGACTGGTAGAAGAGGTAATTGACGCCGGTCTGCCGGTCCACCAGGATCGCGGCAGTGTTGGTGAAACCGTCCTGGGTGTATACCGTCTCAAACCGCTTTTCCTTCTTTGCCATCGGATTCCCTCCTTTCCTACTGTCTCTCCCGCAGCTCCCGGATGCGGCGTGAGCACCGGACGATGGTCCGCAGGATAGCGGCGATGATCAGGATGAGCACCGCACCCATACAGCGGTAGAACAGGCCGCCGGGAAAGCGGACCAGTGCGGCCACGAAATAGCAACCGGCGGCCAGCTCCAAGCACAGCACGAACACGAACATCTGCCGGATGCGCTCGTACATCTGGATCTGGCTGGCCGCGTCGGTGTAGATCTCACCACCGGGCCACCACCTCCACGCCAGTCTCCTCCATGAACTCCCGGTAGCCGTCAAAGCCGCTGGCCCGAAGGCCGTGGCCGGGGAGAAGGTCGATCTGGTAGAGGTATTCCCCGGGCTGGCAGGGGACGAAGGTGTAGAGGCCCAGGGCGTAGTGCTCCAGGGCCCAGCCTTGGGCGCAGAGGTCATTGAGCCAGATCTGCTCCTGGTCCTTGTCGAAGGTCAGCAGAAATTTGTGCATCCTGTTCATAGGTCGTCCTCCATTTTCTTTCCGTTCTCCGCCATGGTCCTGAGCCGCCGCAGCTCGGCGGCAAACACCTCCCGGCCCTGGTCCGTGATGACATACTCCTTTTTCTTCCGGGAGCCTACCTCCGCGCTGTAGAGCACGATCCAGCCCCGCTCCAGCAGCAGGTTGATGGCCCCGTACAGCGTCCCCGGCCCCAGGGTGACCTGTCCAGCCGTCATCTCGGCCACCTCCTGGATGATGCCGTAGCCGTGGATGGGCCTCCGGGCGGCCAGGAGGATGTAAAAGAGGGCCTCGGTCAGCGGCCCCTGTCTATGCTCCACGGCGTGTCCCCCTTTTATCAGTGTTTGATATATCGCCTTTCGATATGTTAAATATATCATCTCCCGAGTGGTCTGTCAAGAGGAAAAATAGAAAAATCCCCGGGCATTTGCCCGGGGATGACGAAAGAGGAGGGGAATCAGGCAAGCTTTGCCTTTCTGGCGGATAGGTAGTCCAGGACACACACGCCACCCACCAGCACCAGGCCGATCACGTCGGTGACCGCGCCGGGGACCAGCAGCGTCAGTCCGCCCACCACGCAGAGGATGCGGCTCCACCAGGCCATGGGCCGGAAGATGTAGCCGCTGAGGCCGGCGGCCACGCCGAAGATGCCCAGCAGGGCGGTGATCACGATCTGCACCACCTGGAGGACCATGGCGGCGGTGCCGGTGCCGGCATCGAAAATCAGCAGCATGGAGGGGCTGAGGGCGAAGACGTAGGGCACGATGAAAGCCGCGATGGCCAGCTTCGTGGCGTTAAAGGCCGTCTTCATGGGCGGAGCCTTGGCGATGGCGGAGCCGGCGTAGGCGGCCAGGGCCACCGGCGGGGTGATGTCCGCCACGATGCCGAAGTAGAACACGAAGAAGTGGGCCGCCAGGGCGGGCACGTTCATCTGGATCAGGATGGGGGCGCAGGTGGAGGCCATGATGC
>CANRHK010000109.1 GCA_947630395.1 uncultured Oscillospiraceae bacterium | reverse complement strand
TGCCCCGTGTGGGCGCGGGCCACGACAGCGGGGCGCTGGAGGAGTATGCCTCCGCCTCCGCCATTCGGGCGCTGCTCCTGGGCGGTGGGGAATGGCGGGAGCTGGTGCCGGAGAGCACCGCCGCCGTGCTGGAGCGTGAGCTGGCCGCCGGGCGGGCCCCGGCGGAAATGAAGAACTGTGAGCGGGCGGTGCTGGCACGCCTCCGGCAGATGGACGAGGAGGACTTCCGCCCCTACGACGGCGGCGGGGAGGGCCTCTACCACCGCTTCTATGGGGCGGTGCGGGTCGGAACCTCCGCGGAGGGGATCCTCGCCGCCGCCAAGACCAGGCGCTACCCCGTGGCCCGCCTGCGGCGGATGCTGCTCCAGAGCTACCTGGGCGTCCCCCAGGCCGCCCAGGGCGAGACACCGAAATATATCCGGGTGCTGGGAGCCACGGCGAGGGGCAGGGCCCTGCTGGCCCGAATGCGGACATGCGCCGCGCTGCCCGTCCTCACTAAGCCCGGCCATGTCCGGGCCCTGGGGGAGGACGTCCAGCGGGCCTTTGACAGGGAAGCGCGGTGTACGGATCTGTACGCCCTGGCCTGTCCCGCTCTGGAGCAGGCGGCGCCGGACGGCGACTACACTGCCGCCCCGGTAATGCTGTGAGGGCAAACTCCAAGATAAGCGATAGGAGTGATCATATGAGCGGTATCGTGGTAGAGCGTATTCTGGCGCTGCTGATGGCGGCGGGGATATTCATCGTGTCCGCCTGCGGCGGCCCCGGCGCCGTCAATACCGGTACGGTGGGGAGCGGCGGTGGCAATGCCGCCCTGAATCAGGAGAACGCCGCCAACGGCCGAGCCAACTATGTGCTGATGACGCCCTCCGCTGGCGGGACGGCCCAGACCGCCCCGAAGTACCAGTTCGCGGTGGAGGAGGAGCGGCAGGAGTTCCAACACAAGGACGGCACCCTGCTGGCCTACTATGCGTACCAGCGGCCCGTCATGGAACTGGTGAACGCCGGCGCGCTCTCTCGCCAGGAGAAGGAGGCGGCCCAGCGGACCGTGGATACCTTCAACAGCCGGATCGGCGAGCTGATGAACAGTGAGAACAGCGCGGTAAAGGAGTACGCCCAGAGCGACTACGACAACGGCATGGGCGTGGGCCTGCCCTACTATGAGGAGTCGGAGACCAGGGTGACCCTCCAGGGCCAGGTGGCCAGCGTGCGCATCGACCACTACTACAACATGGGCGGGGCCCACCCCAACTGCGATACCGGCGGACTGCTCTTTGACGTGACCGCAGGCCAGTTCATCGACCCGGGCCAGCTGGCGGACGATCAGAAGACCTTCCAGCAGGGGGTGGCGGAGTTGCTCATTGAGAAGGCGGACAGCCTGGGGGAGGCGTACACCGCAGGCTACTTCCCGGACTATCGGGACACCCTCCGCGCCTGGGAGGTATCGGGCGCGGTGATCTTCGGGAGCAATGGCATGACTGTCATCTTCTCCCCCTACATCCTGGGGCCCTACGCCATGGGCCCGGTGGAGCTGACGCTGGACTATGAGGAGCTGTCGCCTCTGATCGGCCCCAGCGGCATGGCCAAACTGGGACAGCCCGCCCGGTGACATCTGAACAAACAGGGAGGCCCTCGGGTCTCCCTGTTGCTTTTGCGGGGGAAAGGGCACAAAAGTCTCTTGCATTTCTCCCGCCATTTGCGTACAATAGTGATAAGAATATCCATGTTGGGGAGGAGGTTACTGGATGTACGACTATGAGAGGGAGCACTTGGCCCGGCTGCGGGAGCTGGCGCCGGAGTGTACGGTGCTGCTGCGGAGCAGCGGCGCGTTTCCCCTGGAGCATACCGGGGAGCTGGCCCTCTACGGCAGCGGCGCCCGGCACACCGTCATGGGCGGCACCGGGTCCGGGGAGGTAAACACCCGCACCTTTGTCACCGCAGAGGAGGGCCTGAAGGCCGCCGGCTTCACCATCACCACCGGGGCCTGGCTGGACGGCTACGACGCCGTCCTTGCCGCCGCCCGCCGCCGCTTTGTGGCGGAGATCAGGGCCCGGGCCAGGAAGAAGCACACCCTGGCGGTGATGGAGGGCATGGGCGCGGTGATGCCCGAGCCGGACTACGAGCTGCCTCTGGACGGCGGAGGGGACACGGCTGTCTATGTCCTCGCCCGCGTCTCCGGGGAAGGCAGCGACAGGCGGGCCGTGCCCGGGGATATCCTTTTAAGCGACACCGAGGTGCGGGATATCCTGGCCCTCCGGCGGCAGTACAGGAAATTCCTCCTGGTGCTGAACGTGGGCGGCCCTGTGGACCTGTCGCCCCTGGGGGAGGTGGAGAACATCCTGCTCCTGTCCCAGCTGGGCGCGGACACCGGCCACATCCTGGCGGATCTGGTCACCGGACGGGCCTATCCCTCCGGCAAGCTGGCGGCCACCTGGGCCGCCTGGGGGGACTACCCCAACCTGGGCGCCTTCGGCGAGGCGGACGACACCGCCTACCGGGAGGGCGTCTACGTGGGCTACCGGTACTTTGACAGCGTGGGGAAGCGGGCGCTGTTCCCCTTTGGCTTCGGCCTGGGCTACACCACATTTTCCGTCGCCCCCGTGGCCCTGTGGGCGGAGGGGGAGGAGATCTACCTGGCCGCCGCCGTGGGGAATACCGGATCCCGCCCCGGTCGGGAGGCGGTCCAGCTGTATGTGTCCGTACCGGGCAAAAAGTTGGACGCCCCCTTCCAGGTCCTGGCCGCCTGGGAGAAGACCGAGGAGCTGGCCGGCGGCGGGGAGCAGACGGTGACTCTCCATTTCCGCCTCTCCGAGCTGGCCTCCTACGACAGCGCCGACCAGCGCTACGTCCTGGAGAAGGGCGACTACCTCCTCCGGCTGGGCGGGAGCAGCGCGGACGCCGCCCTCTGCGGCGTTGTGCGCCTGGAGGGGGACACGGTGGTGCGGCGGGTGAGGAACCTCTGCGGCCGGCCCCCCTTTGTGGACTGGAAGCCGGAGTGCCGCCGGGAGTCCCCTGTGCCGGAGGACACGCCGGTGGTGCGGGTGGCCCCCTCCGCCATCGCGGCGGAGACAGTCAGCTATGGGCGGGAGGAGGCAATTCCTCCTGCGGTGAAGCGGCTCAGCAATGAGCAGCTGGCCTATATGAACGTGGGGGCCTTCGACCCCAAGGGCGGCCTCCTCAGCGTCATCGGCAACGCGGGCAGATCCGTGGCCGGGGCGGCGGGGGAGACCACCGGCCAACTGCGAATGAGGGGCCTGCCGCCCCTGGCGATGGCCGACGGCCCCGCCGGACTGCGCCTCAGCCGCCGCTACGCGGTGGCGGAGGACGGCAGCGCCCACTCCCTGGACGGTGGCATGCCCCAGAGCATACTGGAGTTCATGCCCGGCTGGCAGGCGGCCATCATGAAGAGATTCTCCGGCGCCAAGCCCCCCAAGGGCGCGGAGATCCGGGAGCAGTACGCCACGGCACTGCCCATCGGCACCGCCATTGCCCAGAGCTGGAACCTGGCGCTGGCGGAGGCCTGCGGCGACATCGTGGGCAGCGAGATGGAGCGCTTCGGCGTCCACCTGTGGCTGGCCCCGGCGCTGAACATCCAGCGGGATATCCGCTGCGGCCGGAACTTTGAGTACTTCTCCGAGGACCCGCTGATCAGCGGAAAATTTGCCGCCGCCCTCACCCGGGGTGTCCAGCGCCATCCGGGCCGGGCGGTCACGGTGAAGCACTTCGCCGCCAACAACCAGGAGACCAACCGCTACAACAACAGCAGCCAGGTCAGTGAGCGGGCGCTGCGGGAGATCTATCTGCGGGGCTTCCGGATCTGCATCCGGGAGGCGGCCCCCCGGGCCCTCATGACCTCCTACAACCTCATCAACGGCGTCCACACCAGCGAGAGCCGCGCCCTGTCGGAGGACATTCTCCGCGGCGAGTTCGGCTTCACCGGGGTGGTGATGACCGACTGGATCACCCCCGCCGGGAGCATGGGCGGCAAATCCCGGTATCCGGCCCCCAAGGCCTCCCGCATCGCCAAGGCCGGCGGCGGCCTGGTGATGCCGGGCAGCAGGGGAGACTGGAAGGATATCCTCGCCGCCCTCCGGGCCGGAACCCTGGAGCGGAAACAGCTGGAGATCAACGCCGCCCGGCTCATTCAATTGGCCCGGACGCTCACCAGACAGGCGCCCGCCCCCGGGGCGGAGACAGAACAAGGGAGGAATCAGAAATGATCACACGCTATTTTCGGGAGTACAGCCTGGAGCTGAACCGGGACATGGAGTACAAGGTCTACGGCGAGCGGGGCCGGCTGTGCGTGGCCATGCCGTCCCAGGACGGCCGCTTCTACGACTTTGAGAACTTCGGCATGGTGGAGACCGTCCGGGGCTGGATTGAGGACGGCCAGATCATGCTGGCCTGCCCCGACGGCATTGACGGAGAGAGCTGGTCCGACAAGTATGGCGATCCCCGCCGCCGCATTGAGATGCAGGAGCGGTACTTCCGCTACATCACCCGGGAGCTGGAGCCCCGGGTCAGAAACCACGGGGACACCTGGGGCAAGGCCATTGTCACCGGGTGCAGCCTGGGAGCCCTCCACGCCGGGATCCTGTTTTTCCGGCGGCCGGATCTCTTCGACACCCTCATCGCCCTCAGCGGCACCTACAACGCCCAGGAGATGTTCCCCGGCTACATGGACGACCTGATCTACGACAACTCCCCCTACCACTTCCTCCAGAACATGCCGGCGGACCACCCCTATATGAACCTCTACCGGCAGAGCTCCATCATCCTCTGCGTGGGGCAGGGGGCCTGGGAGGACGAGATGCTGGCCGGCACCAGGGCCATCGAGTCCGTGCTGCGGCAGAAGGGTATCCCCGCCTGGGTGGACTACTGGGGCTACGACGTGAACCACGACTGGTGCTGGTGGCGGAAGCAGCTGCCCTACTTCATCTCCACCATTCTCTCCTGACGGCGGCGGACAATATACAGACTGCTCTGCATATATACACATCCCGGCGGATTTCTCCCCGGGATGTGTACTGTTTATGCGGAAAACGGGGGGCGGCAAACCGCAATTTTGTCTATTATGGCGGTTGACAGCGGCGGCTGGTTTGCATTAAAATACAATGCAAAGGGAGTAATATTCAATTTTGCGAATATTCACCCCACATGCCGCGCACAGAAAGGAAACGTAACCATGTCTGTTAATTTCAAGGGAAGACACTTTTTAAAGCTGCTGGACTTTACGCCCGAGGAGATCCGCTATCTGCTGGACAGCGCCAAGGAGTTCAAGCGCATGAAGCACAACCGCATCCTCCACAAATATCTGGAGGGGATGAACATTGTGCTCATCTTTGAGAAGACGTCCACCCGCACCCGCTGCGCCTTCGACGTGGCCGGCCACGACCTGGGCATGGGCGTGACCTATCTGGACCCCGGCAGCTCCCAGATGGGGAAGAAGGAGAGCATCGCCGACACCGCCCGGGTGCTGAGCCGGATGTTTGACGGCATCGAGTACCGGGGCTTCGGCCAGGAGATCGTGGATACGCTGGCCGAGTACGCCAGCGTGCCCGTGTGGAACGGCCTTACCGACCAGTTCCACCCCACCCAGATGTTGGCGGATCTGCTGACCATCGAGGAGAAGTTCGGTCACCTCCAGGGCGTGAAGGTGACCTACATGGGCGACGCCCGGAACAACACCGGCAACTCCCTCATGGTGGCCTGTGCCAAGATGGGCCTCCACTTCACCGCCTGCTCCCCCAAGGAGCTGTTCCCGGCACCGGAGCTGGTGGAGACGGCCAAGGCCATCGCCGCTGAGAGCGGCGGATCCATTACCCTCACCGACAACGTGGAGGAGGGTACCAAGGGTGCCGAGGTCATCTATACCGACATCTGGGTCTCCATGGGCGAGCCCGACGAGGTGTGGGCGGAGCGGATCCGGCTGCTAAAGCCCTACCAGGTGAACGCCGCCGTCATGGCCAACGCCGCCCCCAACGCCGTCTTCTCCCACTGCCTGCCCTCCTTCCACGACACCAACACCACCATCAGCGCTGAGATCGCCAAGAAATTCGGCATCACGGAGATGGAGGTCACCAACGAGGTATTTGAATCCAAGCAGTCCGTGGTTTTCGACGAGGCGGAGAACCGGATGCACACCATCAAGGCCGTGCTGTACGCCACCCTGGGGTAAATAAAACGCAGATAAAGAGAATAGCACGGGCGGGAGGCCATCGGCCTCCCGCCCTTTCCTGCCATATGTTATCGCACCGGCCTATGCTATATTGCGCAATACAAGCGCCCTATCAGAACCACGCCCGCCAGTACCACCACCTGTCGGCCACGGCCTGGGTATAACACTTGTTGTCGCCGCTCGGATCCTGCCAGGACCAGCCGCCCCCATCGGGGGACAGGTCCACGTTGTCCCCCATGATGGCATATCCCGCCGGGCTAAGTGCCCGGTATACGCCCCAGTAGGAGGTGGCGGGCCCGATGCCCCAGGCTCCCAGATCGAAGGTCACCACGCCGCCCTCGGCGACATACTGCTCAATGACGCCGAAGGGCGCCTCCGGATTCTCCCCGGCAAGGAGGGCGTCCGCCGCCGCGTCAAACTTCTCCCTCTGGAGACGCACCAGCAGGGAGGCCCAGGCGGGACTGCCCCAGAATCTGAACACCCCGATGGGCAGGCCGATGACCAGAGCCGCAATCAGCAGCCCAATGGCCCGTTTCTTCCACTTTTTCATAGAAGTCTTTCCTTAATCTTTATCAATGAGCGGTGTGTCGCTGGTGGCCCCGCCCAGGAACAGGCCGTCCTCAGGCGCGGTGAGATACGCCGTGCCCCGCACCAGGGGACCGTGGTAGGCGTAGACGGCGTAGCCCTTCCCCGGGTCGTCCCAGTAGGAGAAGATCCCCTGCACCACGGTTTCGCCGTCCATGGTGCCCACCTCCTCACCGGGGAAGGGGATAAACCATAAGGCTCCCAGAACGGTTCCCACAAACATGGCCCCGGCCAGACACAGCCCCGCGAAGGCCCCGGCCCAAGGGGCCAGACTGAACTGTAGTTTCCGTACCAGCCGCACCGTGTCTGTCACGACCAGTACCCCCAGCCACAGTCCGTCGGACCAGAGGACCGCCGCCATGATTTCCCGGGGAATGAGCCGCCAGGTGAGGCCGTATTGCCCCAGCAGCCAGTCCCCGCCGAAGAGCACCGCCGCCAGCGCCCCCTCCGCGATGCCCACAATCAGGAGCCATTTCCGCTTTTCCGGCAGCTTCCAGACGCACAGCGCCCACGCCGCCAGCAGCAGGCAGAAGGGCCCGAACAGCAGGATACGGGCAGAAATCCACTGGATGATATGTGCCATCTGTCACGACCTCCTTTCACATGGAAGTGATAAAATATCCCAGGGCGAAGTACCCGGCCGCCAGCACAGCCAGACTCCCCAGCGCTACCGCAATTGCTGGTCCCCGCCGCCCGCTTTTGAGGCAGCGTATGATATAAGCGGCGGCGAACAGCACCAGCAGCACCGCGGCCAGCAGGACGTATTTCAGCATAGGCATTTTCCTCCTTTCAGGGGATGGGCGGGATAAGCGCGGCCCTCCGGCCAGCTCAATGGATTGGCGCAGAGAGCCGTTGTTTTCCCGCATGAAGCGAGAAAAGGAATAGCCGCCCGCTCGATATACGCCGTGAAACGCGCCCCAAACGAAAAGCAGCGTGCCGTTCATCAGAAGCTTTCTCACCAAAGCGTCCATCCTGCCGGGTGTCAGGCGGCGCAGGGTATAGGATTGAAATATCACGTGGGGCACTTCGTCATCCAGCATCTGTTGACAGATCCTTTTCAGCGCCTTTGACTCGGTACATTTTGACAGCGCGTCGTAGTATGTCAGGGCAATCATCTCGGCGGTGACAAGGACAGTCACCTCACACTTGATACCGCCCAAATGCCGCAGCCTTCTGAACAGTGCATCCAGCACGGACTGTCTGGCCGCTTCCACTCCGTGAAAATCCATGTACGTCTTCAGATAGGCGGAGTGCCGGTTTTCCTCCGCAATGAACAGC
>CANRHK010000108.1 GCA_947630395.1 uncultured Oscillospiraceae bacterium | reverse complement strand
CGGAGAAGGGCGTCAAGTTCCTCTTGCCCGTGGACACCGTTGTGGCGGACAAGTTCGCCCCCGACGCCAACACCCAGGTGGTGCCCACCGGCGCCATCCCCGACGGCTGGCAGGGCCTGGACATCGGGCCCGAGACCGTGAAGCTGTACTGCGAGGCCGTGGCCGGCGCGGGCACCGTCATCTGGAACGGCCCCATGGGCGTGTTCGAGTTTGAGAAGTTCGCCGCGGGCACCAAGGCTGTGGCCGAGGCCCTCTCCAAGACGGACGCCATCACCATCATCGGCGGCGGCGACAGCGCGGCGGCTGTGCAGCAGTTGGGCTACGCCGACAAGATGAGCCACATCTCCACCGGCGGCGGCGCCTCCCTGGAGTTCATGGAGGGCAAGGAGCTGCCCGGCGTGGCGTGCCTGCTGGACAAGTAAGCTGTCCGCTCTGCGCAGAGCCGTAGAGCCGTAAAATATCGTTTCCAGGGGGCAAAACGGCATCCCTGATGAATATACAAGAAAACAGGAGAAGAAACCACTATGAATCGTAGATACCGCAAGACCATCATCGCCGGCAACTGGAAGATGAACAAGACCGCCAGCGAAACCAAGAAGTTCGCCGAGGACCTGAAGCCCATCCTGCCCCGCGCCAAGTGGTGCGAGGTGGTGGTGTGCGTCCCCTTTGTGAACGTCCCTGCCGCCCTGAAGGCCTTTAAGGACATGCGCGTGTCCGTTGGCGCGGAGAACCTGTACTATGAGCCCAGCGGCGCGTACACCGGCGAGGTGTCTGCCGATATGCTCAAGGATTTGGGTGTGAAATACGTCATCATCGGCCACTCCGAGCGCCGTCAGTACTTTGGAGAGACCGACATTACCGTCAACAAGAAGGTCCACGCCGCCCTGGAGGCGGGCCTGCACCCCATCATCTGCGTGGGCGAGAGCCTGGAGCAGAGGGACATGGGCGTGACGCTGGAGCTCATCGCCTATCAGGTGAAGTGCGCCCTGGCCGGCGTGCCCGCCGACAAGGTTCGCAAGTGCGTCATCGCCTATGAGCCCATCTGGGCCATCGGCACCGGCCGCACCGCCACTGCCGAGCAGGCCGCCGAGGTCTGCACCGCCATCCGTGCTGTCATTCGTACCCTGTACGGCGCCCGTGTGGCCCGCTCTGTCACCATCCAGTATGGCGGCTCCATGAACCCCAAGAACGCCGCAGAGCTGCTGGCCCAGGCCGACGTGGACGGCGGCCTCATCGGCGGCGCCTCCCTGAAGCCGGACCAGTTTGTTGACATCATCAACGCCGCCAACCAGGAGTAAGACCTTCCACAGTGTGAGTACCCGCTGCACGCGGGTACTCACACTGCATCTGCCCTGCGCCCAACTTCCCCTCCGGGAAAATAAAATTGAGGTAATTTTGACATGAGCAAAACGCCTACTACTCTGATCATCATGGACGGCTTCGGCCTGCGCTCCGACACCAACGGCAACGCCGTCTCCCACGCCAAGACTCCTGTGCTGGACAACCTGTTCGCCACCTGCGCCCACACCACTCTCTCCGCCTCCGGTTTGGACGTGGGCCTGCCCGATGGGCAGATGGGCAACAGCGAGGTGGGTCACACCAACATCGGCGGCGGCCGCGTGGTGTACCAGGATCTGCCCCGCATTACCCGCGCCATCGAGGATGGCAGCTTCTTTGAGAACCCCGCCTACTGCTGGGCCATGGACGAGTGCGTGGCCAAGGGCACCAATCTCCACCTTTACGGCCTCATGTCCAACGGCGGCGTCCACTCCCACAACACCCACCTGTGGGCCCTGCTGAAGATGGCCAAGATGCGGGGCGTGGGGAAGGTCTACATCCACGCCTTCCTGGATGGCCGCGACGTGTCCCCCACCAGCGGCAAGGGCTTTGTGGCGGAGACCGTGGAGAAGTGCAAAGAGATCGGCATCGGCAAGGTGGCCACCGTCATGGGCCGGTACTACGCCATGGACCGCGACAAGCGCTGGGAGCGCGTGGAGCAGGCCTATGACGCCATGGTCTACGGACGGGGCATCCAGAATCCGGATCCGGTGGACGCGGTGGCCAAGTCCTACGCCGCCGGCGTCACCGACGAGTTTGTGGAGCCCGTGGTCTGCGACAGCGAGGGCACCATCTCCGACAACGACAGCATCATTTTCTACAACTTCCGCCCCGACCGGGCCCGTGAGATCACCCGGGTCTTTGTGGACCCCGCCTTTGACGGCTTCCAGCGGGAGATCTTCCCTGTGACCTATGTATGCACCACTGAGTATGACGCCACCATGCCCAACGTCCGTGTGGCGTTCCCCCGCATTCGGGTGGAAAACGGACTGGGCGAGTATCTGAGCGCCATGGGCATGACCCAACTGCGCATTGCCGAGACGGAGAAGTACGCCCATGTCACCTTCTTCTTCAATGGCGGCGTGGAGGCGGTGTTCCCCGGCGAGGACCGGGTGCTGGTGCCCTCCCCCAAGGTGGCCACCTACGACCTCCAGCCGGAGATGAGCGCCCCTGAGGTTACCCGTCAGTGCGTGGAGCGTATTGAGTCCGGCAACTATGATGTGATCATCCTCAACTTCGCCAATTGCGACATGGTGGGTCACACCGGCGTGTATGACGCCGCCGTCAAGGCGGTGGAGACGGTGGACACCGGCGTGGGCAAGGTGGTGGAGGCCACCCGGGCCATGGGCGGCATCGCCATGATCACTGCCGACCACGGCAACGCCGAGGAGATGGTGAAGCCTGACGGCTCCCCCATGACCGCGCACACCACCAACTTGGTGCCCTTTATTCTGGTGGGCGCTGATGCTAAGCTCCACCCCGGGCGTCTGGCGGATATTGCCCCCACTATTCTGGATATCATGGGTTTGGCCTGCCCGCCCGAGATGGACGGCAAGAGCCTCATTGGCTAATTCACATATTCTGCGATTATTGTGCAAGAGGGCGCGGCTGTGCAGCCGCGCCCTCTTGCTTTTTGTCCCCTGCCGGGGGACGGGGGCGGTACTTTTCCCTCGTGGGAAAAGTACCCAAAAGCACGCTCAGGGGGTTCCCCCCTGAGAACCCTAATGTTTTGATTTGTTTTGCGCTCGTCCTGTGGCCTGTTCTGTCTAAACCGGACTGCCGTCCGTGTATGAGGCGAAGCGGCTGTTTGGGTATGTCTGCAAGGAGCTCACAGCAAAAATCCCTCGGCGCGTCCCACGTAGTGGAGTGCCATGTACCCTTCGTGCGGCGCTGCCTGCGTCGCGGGGCGGGGTTCAGTTCACTTAATTATTGAGCACAACACTCATGACATTTCCGGCTGTATCAATGTATTCTTTGCCTTCGTCATACCATGCAAATCCATCAATGAATACAAGCGATCCGGTGGTACGGTAGTCAACTTCGACCTCTATTATTTCGCCAGTAGTTGTAAGTAAAATAGGCTTGGAAAAAATTTTTCCATCGATGTTCTCAGAGATTTGAGTAGCGATAACATCACAAGAAAATGCTCCTGTATAGTCTCCACCCTTGACTATTAATGGTTCAAAGGTAAACTTGCCATCCATATCGATGATACCTAAGTAATACCGATAATCTTCGCCGTATACCAAAATGGCTGCATGACCATCCACATAGCGATACCATGCATAAGGCCCCTCCCCTACTACAAGAGAGTATTGAGATAAATCTACTAACGTCGATCCATCCATATTATAAAACTTACCGTTTTCTACACAGGTCGGAGCATTTCCCGAATAATGACGTTCACCGGCAAAGAAGACCCCATTCTGGAAATATACTTCACAGTCTGGTCTGTCAGTGAGGATCGGAGTGACATTCAAATCTGTAGCAATGCAATAAACTGTATCGTCTGAGACAGCGATTGCTTTTCCATCCGAAAAAGAATACGGAACAAGTGCATCATACCAGGAGTATGATAATTTCATATCCTCATACTCTGCTGCAACCCCTGTATCAGCATTATATATACATGAATAGCTGCTACCAATATAATCAAAATTAGTCTTGTAGTAAGCAGAAAAAATGTGTTCCCCGTGATAAAAATAGTATACATCTCCGCTTGAGTAAATATCTTGCGCTTTGCTTGATAAGCTCAATACATTTTGTACAGCAGGTTCACAAATCCAATTTCCATCTTTATCGATAATGCCAATTCTCATCTCATTTGTAGTCATGCTATGAACAGTCTGCTGCACTAAAAACACACCATCCCCACCCGTCAGAATCCTATAGTTACCATCCAAGGGACTTCGACTTACAATGCTTCCTGCCGAATCTATAATGACAAATTGTTCGAGAGTCTCCCTTGGATTGGACGTATCCTTATAATTTACATAGGCATATCCACTAGAAAAATCAGAACCAAATTGAGTTATTTCGTCAGCAATTATAGGTGTTATTTTGCCTTCGGTATTCACTACACCAATTTTTTCTGTCCCTGTTGGCTCAGTATATTTTACCCATGCCACGCCGTCAGAAAATATTGAGCCATTTGTTAATTGGACAGAAACAGAACTATCTTCATCCGCTTCTTCTAATAATTGCTCGTTTTGGTTAATAGCTGACGAAGAACTTGAAAATATTTGCGTATCATCGCCATTACCAAGAACTAATTTGTCATCTGTAAGCTCATTTATCGTTGCAACTTTGGTTTCGCCATAATAGTTTGTAAGTTTTAATTGATTTTCGTTTACAACAGACCATGTGCCCGTCCCATATTCATTGTCGATTTCACAAGTCCCATCATCATACAGTATGAATGCGGGCTCCTGATTCCCATCAATATACCATGATCCTGGTAAAAGAGACAACAGATCTTTTTCATTCACTGTTTGACTGTCATTATCGCAAGCGACCAATGACAGAACCAAAACAGCAGTAAGTAAAACGCAGAACAACTTTCTCATTCGTTTTCCTCCTCAGTATAAAAAAGTGTACTTTTGCAAACAGGCAAATTTTTGCGCCAACATATGAAAAAATTCTTGCCATATCAACGCTTTGGGTATATAATCAATTTATACCTTTATGTAGAAAAAGTTTGTAAAGGTACACCATTCCAAACAAATTCGCCCATTTATTTACTCCACTTTTTCAAATTTTCCTCATACTTCCTCGCCTTGGCGTAGAACGTTCCCTTGGGCAAGCCGCAGGCTGCAGCGGCCTTGGGGAGCGATATTTTTTTGCTTCGCCACGCCCGGTGGATCTCCTTAAAATTCTCCGGCAGCGGCCTCTCCGGCCTCCCGAACCGCACGCCTCTGGCCTTGGCCGCCGCGATGCCCTCCGCCTGCCGCTGGCGAATGTTGTTGCGCTCGTTCTCCGCCACAAAGCTGAGCACCTGGAGCACAATGTCACTAAGAAAGGTGCCCATCAAGTCCTTGCCTCGCCTCGTGTCCAGCAGAGGCATGTCCAGCACCACGATGTCGATGCCTTTCTCCTTGGTGAGGAGCCGCCATTGCTCCAAGATCTCCCCATAGTTGCGCCCCAGGCGGTCGATACTCTTGATGTAGAGGACGTCGTCCCGCTTCATTCTGCGCACCAGCCGTTTGTACTGCGACCGCTCAAAGTCCTTGCCGGACTGCTTGTCCATGAAAATATTCTTCTCCGGGATGTTCAACCCCTGAAGCGCGATGCGCTGCCGGTCCTCGTTCTGGTCCCGGGTGCTGACCCGGATGTAGCCGTATGCCGTCATATGTCCCCACTCCCTCTGCGGTTTGGATATCTCTCTCCTACTTTCTCATAAAACCGGGGAAAAGTTGCACGTCTCCGTACAACTTTTCCCCGGTTTGTCCCTATATAAAAGAATCTTTTCCAATTACGACACAAGCAGTACCGCACGAAGGATACATGGCACTCCACTACGAGGAGCGCGCCGAGGGATTTTTGCTGCGAGCCCCTTACAAACATACTAAAACAGCCGCTTCGCCTCATACGCGGACGGCAGTCCGGTTTAGACAAAATCAGCCAAAGGACGAGCGCAAAACTAAACCCCAAATTAGGATTCTCAAGGGCGAAGCCCTTGAGCGTGCTTTTGGGCACTTTTCCCACGAGGGAAAAGTGCCGCCCCCGTTCCCGTCCCCGGCAGGGGACAAAAGTGAGTTCCCCTACGGGAAAATTAAATACGTTCTATTCATAAAGAGAACAGTTTTTGTGCATTTTCCCTCTTGTCAAGGGGAGAAATATATGATATCGTAAGACGAAAACGATAGAGGTCGCGGATGCGAGGAAGCTGTGGGAGCCGGCAGGCTATGAGCACAGCGGAGGCAAGTCCGCCGAGTTGGGTGTCTCCGGCGGGAGCGCCTGATGGGGACGGAGGGGATACCTCCGCCACTGTCCACATAGATCGTCCGATGGCCGCATGGAGCGGCCGCGTACGATTGAAGTGCAGATTGCCTTTGCGGCAATCCCCACTTCGTGGGAGCGCTATCTGCTTGCTGGAAACAGGCGCTGCTTGTTTGCATAGCCGGCGGAGGCGTCCGCCGGCTCCTTTTATATCGGGGGTGCCGGCCGCCTGTTTATCGTCCAAATATTTTTCAGGAGGAAATCTACTATGGACATCCGCAGTCTCAAGGGCTCTATTGTGGCCCTCATCACCCCCTTCCACGCCGACGGCTCTGTAAACTTTGACGCCCTCCGCCGCTTGGTGGAGTGGCACATCCAGGAGGGCACCGACGCCATCCTCACCCTGGGCACCACCGGCGAGAGCTCCACCATGTCCCACGAGGAGGACGACGCCGTCCTCCGCTGCGTCATCGATACCGCCGCGGGCCGGATCCCTGTCATCGCCGGCACCGGCTCCAACTCCACCCAGACCATGCTGGAGAAGAGCCTCCAGGCCGAAAGGCTGGGCGCCGACGGCCTGCTGCTCATTACCCCCTACTACAACAAGGCCAACGCCGAGGGCATCTACCGCCACTTCGTCACCGTGGCCGACGCGGTGCACATCCCTTGCATTCTCTACAACGTGCCCGGCCGCACAGGCTGCTCTATCTCCGTGGAGAACGTGGAGCGCCTTTCCAGGCACCCCAACATCTGCGGCATCAAAGAGGCCAGCGGCGACATGTCCTACGCCATGAAGATCGCCCACTGCATCTCTCCCGACTTCGCCCTCTGGTGCGGCAACGACGATATCACCATCCCCCTGCTGTCCATCGGCGGAAGCGGCGTTATCTCCGTCTGGGCCAACGTCATGCCCAAGGCGTGCCATCAGATGGTGACGGACTACCTGGAGGGCCGCCGGGAGCAGGCCGCTGCCACGGCGGTGAAGTACCTGCCCTTGATGAACGGCCTCTTCATGGAGGTGAACCCCATCCCCGTCAAGACGGCCCTGAATTTGATGGGCAGGGAGGGCGGCGCTTTCCGCCTGCCCCTGTGCGAGATGACCGAGGCCCACACCGCCGCTCTGCGGACGCTGATGGAGGAGGCGGGTATCCTGTGAAAATCCTGCTGATTGGCCATGGCCGCATGGGCCAGCTTATTGAGAAAACCGCTCTGGCCGCCGGCGACGAGATCGCGGCTGTCATCGACATCGACAACTTCTCCGATTTGGAGAAGCTGGGCAAGGTGGCCGACGTGGCCATGGACTTCTCCAGCCCCGCCTCCCTGCCCAACACTGCGGCCTATATCCGCCGCACCGGCACGGCGCTGCTCTCCGGCACCACCGGCATGGGGGAGAAGGAGCTGGCGGTGCTGGACGATCTGGGCAGGTACGCCCCGGTGCTCTACAGCGCCAACTACTCCGTGGGCGTGGCGGTCCTCCGCCGGGCCCTGGAGCAGGTCAGCGATGTGCTGAAGCCGGACTTCAACATTGAGATTGTGGAGACCCACCACAACCAGAAGGTGGACGCCCCCAGCGGCACCGCCAAGCTGCTGCTCAAGGCCGTGGACCCCGCCGGGGAGTACACCCCCGTCTATGGCCGCCAGGGCATCTGCGGCAAGCGGACGGACAGGGAGATCGGCGTCCACTCCCTCCGGGGTGGCACCGAGGCCGGCACCCACACCGTCAGTTTCTTCGGCACCGACGAGGTACTGGAGTTCACCCACCGGGCCGCGTCCCGGCAGATCTTTGTCAGCGGGGCCCTGCACATGGCCCGGAAGCTGTACAGGCTCCCCAAGGGCCGCTACCAGCTGGACG
>CANRHK010000107.1 GCA_947630395.1 uncultured Oscillospiraceae bacterium | reverse complement strand
TCCCGCCGCTCCAGCAGGGAGGCCGTGGCCGCCAGCCGCAGCCGGTCGATCTCCTCGTTGATGGAGGCGTCCTTCTCAATAAAGGTGTCCGTGTGGGGGATGTAGGCCTCCGGCTGGTAGTAGTCGTAGTAGGAGACGAAGTACTCCACGGCATTGTGGGGGAAGAACTCCTTGAACTCCTCGCACAGCTGGGCCGCCAGGGTCTTGTTGTGGGCCAGCACCAGGGTGGGGCGCTGGACGGCCTCAATGACCTTGGCCATGGTGTAGGTCTTGCCGGAGCCGGTGACGCCCAGCAGCACCTGGGCTCGCAGTCCGTCCTCAATGCCCCGAGCCAGCTTCTCGATGGCCTGGGGCTGGTCGCCGCTTGGCGTATATTCGGATACTACTTGGAATTTCGGCATAGTTTCTTCTCCAAACCCGCGCTGTCACAGCAGTCCCGACAGCCGCAGGGATACATAGTCGTTGTCCGCCACGATGATATGGTCCGTCAGCACAATGCCCAGCGGCTCCAGGGCGCTGCGAATCTGGGCGGTGGAGGCCCTGTCCTCCCGGGAGGGCCAGGCTATGCCGCTGGGATGGTTGTGGGCGAGGACCACCTGTGCCGCGCCGCATTTGAGGGCGTTCTCCACGATTTTCCGGGCGTTCAGCCCCACGCTGGACACATCGCCCACGCCGATCTTGTCGGTGCGGATTTTCCGCCCCTTGGCGTCCAGACACACTTGGTAGATCCGCTCCTCGGACTCGAAGGCGAACAGGTTCAGGAAATAGTCCCCCTGCCGATCCGTGGTGTCCAGGATCTCCTCCTCACCGGAGAGGGACAGCATGGCCTTCTGATAGATTGCCGGCACCAGTTTCAGCAGCACGGCCGCCGTCTCCCCCATGCCCTTCACCTGGACCAGCTCCTCCACCGGGGCGCCCAGCACCCCGCCGAGGCCGCCGAAGCGGTCCACAAGCAGGTGGGCCAGGCCGTTGGTGTCCCTCTGGGGGATGGCGTAAAACAGCAGCAGCTCCAGCGCCTCATGGTCGGCAAAGGCGTCCAGTCCCTGGCGGAGGAACTGTTCCCGCTTCCTCTGCCGGTGTCCGGCGTGGGGATTTGCCTGCTTCTTGCGTTCGTCCTTCTTTTTCACCGGCTTCTCTGCCGTTTCCACTGCCGCTTCCCCCCGTTTCCGCCGCCGGGCCGGCGGCAAAAAATGCTCATCGTGGTATTATACCACACAAACATCTGTTTCACAAGTGCTTTTTCTGATTCCACGCTCTGCCCGGGAGAAATAAGTGTGGAAAAAATGGCTTCCCTGTGCTATAATACAGTCATCCATTGTCCCCCCGTCCCCCAACGGGGCGGACAAGCCCCCAAAGGAGTGCGCGCCATGGATTTGACAGAGAAGACGCTGTCCAGCGAGACCCAATTTGACGGAAAAATCATCCACGTCCGCCGGGATATCGTGGAGCTGCCCAACGGCCACCAGACCTTCCGGGAGGTGGTGGACCACCACGGCGGGGTGTGCGTGTTGGCCCTGGATAGTCAGAACAGGGCCCTGCTGGTGAGGCAGTTCCGCTACCCCTACCGGGAGGTCCTCCGGGAGGTGCCCGCCGGCAAGCTGGAGCGGGGGGAGGACCCGGAGCGGGCCGCCCTGCGGGAGCTCCACGAGGAGACCGGCGCCCGGCCCGGCCAGTTCCAATCCCTAGGGGAGCTGTACCCCTCCCCGGGCTACTGCGGGGAGATCATCCGCATGTATCTGGCCCGGGATCTGGTCTTCGAGGGCGCGGAGCCCGACGAGGACGAGCTTCTGGACGTGGAGCGGGTGCCCTTTGACGCGCTGGTGGAGCAGGTGCTCTCCGGGGAGATTCGGGACGCCAAGACCATCGCCGCCGTGCTGAAGACAAAGCTTCTCCTGGAGCTGTAAGCATTGGGAGAAAGAGGAGAGAAGAAATGGAAGAAAAAAAGACCGTCCTCATCGTGGAGGACGAGAAGAGCATCGTGGACATCGTCCGCTTCAACCTGGAGAAGGAGGGCTACGGCGTCCTCACCGCCTACAACGGGGAGGACGGGCTGGCCAAGGCCATGGAGAAGAAGCCGGATCTGGTGCTGCTGGATCTGATGCTGCCCAGGATGAACGGCTTTGAGGTGTGCCGCCTCATGCGGGAGCGGGGAAACCGGGTGCCTGTCATCATCCTCACCGCCCGGGAGGAGGAGGCGGACAAGGTCCAGGGCCTGGAGCTGGGGGCCGACGACTATATCACCAAGCCCTTCTCCATGCGGGAGCTGATGGCCCGGGTCAAGGCCAACATCCGCCGCACCGCCATGCAGAGCGCCGGAAGTTCCGCCGGGGCCGTCATCACCGGCGGCGGCCTCACCATCCACCCGGAGAACTACCAGGTCTACAAGCGGGGCAAACTGGTGGATCTGACCCAGCGGGAGTATGAGCTGCTGGTCTTCCTGGCCGGCCACCCGGGGAAGGTCTACACCCGCATTGACCTGATGGAGCAGGTGTGGAACTACGGCTATGTGGGCGACGACGTGCGCACGGTGGACGTCACCGTCCGGCGGCTGCGGGAGAAGATCGAGGACGACCCCGCCAGCCCCGCCATCATCCTGACCCGCCGGGGCGTGGGGTACTACTTCGCGGCAAACTGATTCCGGGCGGGGCGTCCCGCCCCGGCTGAGAAAGGAGGTCCCGATCCGTGTTCCGCAGCCTGCACATGAAGCTGGTGCTGATATTGCTGCTGCTCATCACGTCCCTCATGACGGTGGTGGGCGCGTTCATGATGACCAGCATCACCGGCTTCTATATCGACGAGTTCTACCAGCAGGTGGAGAGCGTCTTCGGCGCCTCCGACCCGT
This sequence comes from uncultured Oscillospiraceae bacterium, assembly GCA_947630395.1. Lineage (GTDB taxonomy): Bacteria > Bacillota > Clostridia > Oscillospirales > Oscillospiraceae > Pelethomonas. The sequence continues at coordinate 5,299 of CANRHK010000107.1, read as the reverse complement.
CCAATGGGGAGTTTGTCACCGCCCTCCGGCGGGAGGCCGCCCAGGCCGGCGGCCTCCGCACCATCCAGGAGATGATCGAGGCCAAGGCCGGCGACCTGGGCCTCAACTCCAGCACCCGGAACTACTATATTCTGGACGGCCGCACCGGAGAATTTCTCACCGGATCCGACAGCGAGGAGGGCTTTAACAGCCTCCAGGCCACCTCCAACCTCCTCACCGCCCGCAACAGCATTGCCGCCGGCACCGACGAGGTGGGGGACCAGAGCGACATCACCGCGGGCTATATGGATGTGGCCATCCCCATCACCGGCGGCGGCAGCGCCTATATCATCTACATCTATGACAACCGGGACACGGTCAACGATCTGAACAGCCAGCTCTTTCTCATCATCCTTCAGGCCCTGCTGGTGGGCCTCCTCATCTCCGTGCTCCTCAGCTTCCTGCTGAGCAAGACCATGGTCACCCCCATCGAGCGGCTGACCGAGGCCGCCGAGCGGGTGGCCGACGGGGATTTCAGCGTCCCCATCTCCGTGGAGTCCACCGACGAGATCGGCATCCTCACCACCACCTTCAACGACATGGCCACCGCCCTCCGGGACACCCTGGAGGAGGTGGGCAACGAGCGCAACAAGCTGGACACCCTGTTCCTGCACATGACCGACGGGGTGGTCTCCTTTGCCAGCGACGGCTCGGTCCTCACCAGCAACCCCGCCGCCAGCCAGATGCTGGGCCGTGAGGTGACCTTCTACGACTACGACGCCCTCTTCGGCGAGCAGTTCCCCCTCCAGACTGTCATGAGCCTCCAGCGGCCCAACTTCGTTTCCGGGGAGATCACCGCCGGCGGGCGGATTCTGGAGCTGTATCTGGCCCCCTTCTCCGAGCGGGAGGCCGGCGGCGCCATGGCGGTGCTACACGACGTCACCGCCCAGCGGAAGAACGACGAGATGCGCAAGGAGTTTGTGGCCAACGTATCCCACGAGCTGCGCACCCCCCTCACCAACGTCCGCAGCTACGCCGAGACCCTCCGCAGCAGCGACGACATCCCCCGGGAGACGGAGAACAGCTTCCTGGATATCATCATCAACGAGACCGACCGCATGACCCGCATTGTCCAGGACCTGCTGATTCTCAGCCGCCTGGACTCCGGTCAGGCGGATCTGAATCTGACCCGCTTTCCCCTGCGCAAGGCCCTGGACGCGGTCTGCCAGGCGGTGGAGTTGGAGGCCCAGCACCACGGCCACACCCTGGTCCGATCCTACGGCCTGGCCCTGCCGGTAATGGTTGGCGACAGGCGCCGTCTGGAGCAGGTGCTGATGAACGTGGTGGGCAACTCCATCAAGTACACCCCCGACGGCGGCACCATCACCGTGGACGCCGGCATGTCCGGCGGCAAGGTGTGGATTGAGGTGTCCGACACCGGCATCGGCATCCCCAAGCAGGACAGGGAGCGGATCTTCGACAGGTTCTACCGGGTGGACAAGGCCCGATCCCGGGAGAGCGGCGGCACCGGCCTGGGCCTCTCCATCGCCCGGGAGATTGTGCTGCGCCACCACGGCACCATCGCCATCACCGACCACGAGGGCCCCGGCACCACGGTGCGGATTGTGCTGCCCATCCGCCAGGAGGGAGAGACCGGGGATGCGTAAGAGACTCATCAACTGGGGACAGAACCTGATCCTCATTTTGCTGGCGGCGTCCGCCCTGTTTCTCATCTCCCGCCTGCCCCTGTTCCGCGCGGATCTGGCCGTGCAGGTCCGCTCGTTCCTCTCCGCTGGGGAGGAGCGCGAGGAGGGCCAGCCGGGACAGATGGCGGAGATGTTCCCCTCCGTCCACCTGGCCGTCACCAGCGAGAGCGACTACGGCCGCTGCGTCCACATGTACGCCGGCGAGACGGACTCCCTGCTGCGGCAGTGCATCCCCCTCTTCCAGGAGGCGGTGGGATCCGCCACCGAGGTGGGGGAGACGGCGGACCGGCTGCTGCGGGAGGCCCTGGAGACGCCCAGCCTGTATCTGGATCTCACCGAGGAGCTGCCCCTGTCGGTGGTGGCCGCGTGGCTGGGGGAGACCGCCGGGTTTGACAGAAATGTGCGCTCCCTGGCCCTGTCCGCCGGCGGGGAGGAGCACGCGGTGCTGTACCTCCGGGGCGGAGAGGGGGAGATCTTCCGGTGCTACACCGCCCTGCCTGTCTCCGCCGTGCTGGCCCTGTCCGAGAGCTGCGCCCCCAACGGCGGCGGCTTCGCCTACGAGCGCGGCCTGACATCCATTCCCCCCTACACCGTTCTGCCGGAGGACATGCAGGCCCCGGTGGATATCCAGTCCATCGTCCCCGCCGGCGCCACCGCCTACAATCTGCTGACGGCCCTGGACTTCAACGCCCACACCCTCTCCCGCTACACCTCCAACGGCGTGGAGGTGGTGGAGCAGAGCCCCAGGACCCTGCGCATCAGCGCCGGCGGGGACGTGGGCTTCACCAGCCGCGGGGAGGTTCCCCAGTCCCTCTACCAGGTGTCCGCCGCCGGGGAGCGGCCCACCGCCACGGAGGCCCTGGACGCTGCCTGGCGTCTGGCGGAGGCCCTGACGGAGGGCACGGACGCCGCCCCCCTGTTTCTCCACCGGGTGGAGGAGACGGAGGAGGGCTGGACCGTCTGCTTCCGCTACCATGTGGAGGGCATTCCCGTCCTCTTTCCCGACGAGGAGGACGCCCTGTCGGTGACCATCGCCGGCAAGGCCGTCACCGCCTTTGACTACCGCTGCCGGGACTATGTGGCCCTGGAGGACTCCCAGCGGCTGTGGCTGCCGGTGTCCATGGCCGCCGCCATCTCTGACCAACAGGGCGGCACGGGCCTCTCCGTCCGGTATGTGGACAGCGGCGGGCGGCTGGCCGCCCAGTGGCTGGCGGACTGACGGCAGGGAAGGAGGCGCGCCATGGAGACCTATCGCCTGAAGAATATCGCGATCCTGATCCTCCTGCTGCTCAACGGATTTCTGCTGATCCTGCTGGGCTACCAGACCTTTCAGTCCCGGCAGTCGGTGACGGACGCCGCCGGGCAGCTGGCCGGCCTGTACGCGGCCCGGGACCTGACGCTGCGGGACAGCGTGGACCTGTCCCAGTCCCCCCTGAATCCCCTCTCCCTCAACCGCCACCGGGAGGCGGATCAGAGAATTGCCTCCTACCTGCTGGACGGCGACGCCTTTGCGGCCAGCCAGGGAGGTGGCATCATCAGCTATGCCACCGAGTACGGATCCATTCAGTTCCGTTCCGGCGGCAGCTTTGACGGCGGCAATCTGTCCCGGCCGGTGGACGACCCGGCCGGCTTTGCCCGGGATTTCTGCGAGGAGTTCGGCTACCGGGACATGTCCGTGTCCGTGCAGGACGGCGCCACCCTCATCACCGCCGTCCAGTGGACAGAGGAGGTGCCCATCGTGGGCTGTGAGCTGCGCCTGGAGTTTGAGGGGAATCTGCTGACCTCCGTCACCGGCGCCCATGTGGGCTGGGAGGACGCGGTGAGCGAGCGGGAAAACCAGCTGAACTGCGTCACGGCCCTGGTGCGGTTCCTGGACTACCGGGAGTTGTCCAGCACCGTGTGCAGCGCGGTGACGGATCTGAGCTGCGTCTACGCCCTGGAGGGGGGCTTCTCCCTCCGGCTGGCCCCCATGTGGCGGGTGCAGACGGACACCTACACCTACTTTGTGAACTGCGCCAGCGGCGAGGTCACCCGCCGGTGACGGCGGCCATATGGAAAGAAAAATTCCGGCCCGGGCACACGCCCGGGCCGGAATTTTTTGCGCTTATGCTATTTCTGGGCCTCCGTTTCCGTCTCCCATGCCGCATAGTCGGCATAACCGCCGGCATACACCGGCGCGCCCTCGTCCACGCCGGAACAGGACTTTTTGATTTTGCGCCGTTTCTCTTGACCTGTTCTCATTTTAGGGGTATACTTTATTTGTATCATTGGGATCAAACAGGAGGATCGCCATGGCAACTGTGAAGAAGGTGCGCAAGTCCGTCGCCCCCTACTACGGCGCGGCGGCGGTGTGGGTGGCCTGGGCGCTGCTGTTCAATCTGTACCGGATCAGCGACTTCCTGCTGGCGGCGGCGCTGTCCCTGGGGCTGTTTCTACTGCTGCGGGCCGTCTGCAAGGACGAGGTCACCGAGGTGGAGGCCCCCGATCCCCCCAAGGAGGAGAAACCCACCGGCAACGCCGAGCTGGACAGGATGCTGAAAGACGGCAATCTGGCCATCAGTGAGCTGCGCCGCCTCAACGACAGCATTGAGGACGCGGCCATCTCCGCCGACATTGACCGCATGGAGGCCGCCTCCAGGAAGATCTTCGACTATGTGAAAGCCCACCCGGAGAAGCTGCCGGATATCCGGCGGTTTATGGACTACTACCTGCCCACGTCCCTGAAGCTTCTGAACGCCTACGACCGCATGGACGCCACCGGCGTCCGCGGTGAGAACATCGACAGCACCAAGACCCGGGTGGCCGGCATGATGGACACCGTAGCCGCCGCCTTTGAAAAGCAGCTGGACAGCCTCTTCGGCGACGAAGCCTTGGACATCTCCAGCGACATCTCCGTGCTGGAGACCATGCTGAGCCGGGAGGGCCTCAGCGGAGAGAAGATGGAGGCCGAGACCACCAAGAACGCCGACGGCACGGATATCAGGCTGGATCTGTGAGGAGAGTCCATGGCGAAGGGAAAGCGGCGGACCCAGGCGTCCCGGCACAATAAAAACGACTTTACTGGAAATTATAAAACGGAGGACAAGACCATGAGTGATACCAACAGCAATATGCCCGAGCTGACCCTAGACGCCAACGCGATGGCCCAGGTGGAGGCCCCCACCCTGACCCTGGGCGCCGAGCCAGAGGCCCCGGCGGTGGAGGAGAAGAAGGTGGAGCCGGTGGTCATCGATGAGAGTATGCTCACCGACGCCGAGAAGAAGATGGTGAACGACTTTTCCAAGAAGATCGACATTACCGACTCACAGCTGGTGCTCCAGTACGGCGCGGCGGCCCAGAAGAGCGTGGCCTCCTTCTCGGAGAACGCCCTGAGCAAGGTTCGCGGCAAGGATCTGGGCGAGGTGGGCGAGACCCTCTCCAGCCTGGTGGTGGAGCTGAAGAGCTTCGGTGAGGAGGAGGAGAAGGGCGGCTTCTTCGGCCTCTTCAAGAAGGCCAGCAACAAGATGGAGACCATGAAGGCCCAGTACGGCACGGCGGAGGCCAACGTCAACAAGATCGCCCGGGAGCTGGAGCAGCACCAGGTGGTGTTGATGAAGGACATCGCCATGTTCGAC
>CANRHK010000106.1 GCA_947630395.1 uncultured Oscillospiraceae bacterium | reverse complement strand
ATATGCTGCGGCTGTGGGCCGGCAGCGCGGACTACCACGTGGACGTCCGCTGCTCCGACGCCATCTTCAAGCAGCTGAGCCAGAACTATCTGAAGTTCCGCAACACCGCCCGGTACTGCCTGGGCAATTTGGCGGGCTTTGACCCCAATCATCTGGTGAAGCCCGAGGACATGCTGGAGCTGGACCGCTGGGCTGTGACCAAGCTGAACGGGCTGATGGAGCGGTGCGAGGCCGCCTATCGGGACTACGAGTTCCACGTGGTGAGCCACGCTATCAACGACTTCTGCGTGGTGGAGCTCTCCAGCTTCTACCTGGATATCATCAAGGACCGGCTCTACTGCGACGAGACGGACGGGTTGAGCCGCCGCAGCGCCCAGACCGCCCTGTGGATGATTCTGGACACCATCACCAAGATCTTCGCACCCATCCTCTGCTTCACCTGCGACGAGATCTGGCAGGCCATGCCCCACCGGGAGGGCGACGACCCCCGGAACGTGCTCCTGAACGAGATGAACAAGCCTTTCACGGACTATGCCCTGGATGAAGACGCCATGGCCGCTTGGAGCGGGCTGATCGACGTGCGGAACGCCGTCAACGCGGCGCTGGAGCAGGCCCGGAACGAGAAACAGATCGGCAAGAGCCTGGAGGCCAAGGTGACCATCCCCGCCGGCAGGATCGCCGGATCGCGGCTGGTGGACATGGATACCCTGGCCGATCTGCTAATTGTTTCCCAGGTGTCTGTTTCCGATGATGTGACAGACATCCAGGTGGCCCCCGCCCAGGGCCAGAAGTGCCTGCGGTGCTGGAAGGTGCTGAAGGCCGTGGGGAGCGACAGTGAGCACCCCGGCCTCTGCCCCCGCTGCGCCAAGGTGGTGCGCAAGCTGGATGTGACGCCCTGAGAGGGCGCAGAAAGGCCCCGCGGGACGGCTGTCCCGCGGGGCCTCCCAAAGGAAGAATGTACTACAGGCTGAAAAGGAGATCTGCCATGCCTACCCCCCGCGTCGCGGCCATCCACGACCTGAGCGCGTTTGGCCGCTGCTCGTTGACCATCGTCATGCCCGTGCTGTCCGCCATGGGGGTCCAGTGCTGCCCCGTGCCCACGGCCTACCTCTCCACCCACACCGGCGGCTTTACCGGGAACACGTTTTTGGATCTGACAGATCAGATGGGGCCGGTGCGGAAGCACTGGGAGAGCCTGGGGCTCACGTTTGACGGGCTCTACACCGGCTATATGGGCGGCGTCCGCCAGGCAGGGGAGGCGGAAGCATTTCTCGAGAGCTTCCGGGGTCCCGGCTGTATCGCCGTGGTGGACCCGGTGCTGGGGGACCATGGGCGGCCCTACCGGGGCATTACGCCGGAGATCTGCGAGGCCACCCGCCACCTGGCCGATCAGGCGGACGTGATCACCCCCAATGTCACCGAGGCGGCGATTTTGCTGGGGGAGGACTACGGCACCGTCCGGCTGGACAGTGAAGCGGCCTGCCGCCGTTGGGCGGAGGCCCTGAGCCTGGGCGGGCGGCGGTCTGTGGTGCTGAAGGGCGTTTCCCTTGCCCCCGGGACCGTTGGCGCGGTGTGCTTCGACAGGGGGTGCGGGGAGACGGGCTTCGTATCCGCGCCCCTGACGCCGGGGGAGTTTCACGGCACCGGCGACCTCTTCGCCAGCGTCCTCACTGGGGCTTTGGTGGAGGGGAAGAGCCTCCGGCAGGCGGCGCAGCAGGCGGCGGACTTCACCGCCCTCTGCGCCGCGAGAACCGTCGCCCAGGATTTGCCCCGGCGGGAGGGCATCGACTTTGAGCCGCTTCTTCGCCGCCTGGGCGGAATGGCAGATACCTGACACGTGAAGAAAGGAAAAACGATATGATTCCAGTCCATCCCTCCATTGAGATTTTGACCGGCACCAGCTATGAGACCATGCTGAGGAAGATCGAGAAGATCGGCCGGGTGTGCTACAAGAGCGAGGACCGCATCAAGGACGGCAGCGCCGAGGCCTTCATCCGTGGCATCATCAAGCGGGGCCATGAGTCCGTCATCGAGCACGAGAGCATCAGCGTCCGGGTGGTGTGCGACAGGGGCGTGAGCCACGAGATCGTCCGCCACCGTATCGCCAGCTACAGCCAGGAGAGCACCCGGTACTGCAACTACACCAGCGACAAGTTCTCCAACCAGATCTCCTGCATCGACCCGGCCACCGGCTTCGGTTACGACATGGAGAGCGAGTCGGATCGGAAAAAGTGGGAGATCTGGAGGGCCGCCATGGAGGATGCGGAGAAGCACTACTTCGCGCTCATCCAGGCCGGGGCCAGGCCCGAGGAGGCCCGGGCGGTGCTGCCCAACTCCCTCAAGACGGAGATCGTCATGACCATGAACCTCCGGGAGTGGCGGCACTTTCTGCGTCTCCGGACGGGCCGGGGGGCTCACCCCCAGATCGTGGAAATCGCCAAACAGATCCGGGAGGAGTTCGTCCGGCGCTACCCGGTGTTCTTTGCGGATCTGGAGCAGTAACGGGCCATGCCGGATCTAACCACCGACGTCCGCTATGTCAAGGGGATCGGGGAGCAGCGGACCAAGGGCCTGGGCAAGCTGGGCATCCGCACCTTGGGGGACCTGATCGGCTACTTCCCCAGGGCCTACGACGACAGGCGGACCTTCCGGAAAATCAGGGACCTCCAGGAGGGGGAGAGCGCCTGCGTGGAGGCCATGGTGGCCGCCGCCCCCACCCTCAGCCGCGTCCGCAAGGGCCTGGAGCTGGTGAAGCTGCGGGCGGTGGACGAGACCGGGGCCCTGGATGTCACTTTCTTCAACCAGGCGTATATGCGGGACAACCTCCGGACTGGCGAGACCTACACCTTCTTCGGCAAGGCGGAGGGGAATCTGCTGCGCAGATCCATGACCAACCCCCTTGTGGAGCGGGAGGGCAGCCGCCTCATGACAGGCCGCATCATGCCTATCTACCCCCTCACCGCCGGCATCAGCCAGTTGATGCTGGTGAAGGCGGTGGAGCAGGGGCTGGCGGCCTGCCGGGGCCTGCTGCCGGACCCCCTGCCAGACGAGGTGCGGCGGGAGCACCAGCTGTGCCGCGTGGGCTACGCCTATGAGCAGATCCACTTCCCCCGCAGCGAGGAGGAGCTGGCGGTGGCCCGGCGGCGGCTTGTGTTCGAGGAGCTGTTTCTGCTGGCACTGGGGCTCAAGCGTCTGAGAAGCCGCCGGGAGACGCTGACCTGCGCCGCCTGGGAGAATATCGATATCGCCGATTTCTACGCCCGCCTGCCCTTCGCCCTCACCGGGGCCCAGCGGCGGGCCGTTGACGAGATTCTGGCGGACTTCGCCGCCGGACGGCCCATGAACCGGCTGGTCCAGGGCGACGTGGGCTCCGGCAAGACCATGGTGGCCGCCGCCGCCATGGTGTGCGCGGCGCGAAACGGAAAGCAGGCCGCCCTCATGGCTCCCACGGAGCTGCTGGCTGAGCAGCACTACCGGGGGCTGGCGCCCCTGTTGGAGGGCATGGGCGTGACCTGCGTGCTCCTCACCGGCGGCATGGGGGCAAAGAAGCGCCGGGATGCGCTGGCAAAGCTGGCCTCCGGCGAGGCACAGATCGCCATCGGCACCCACGCCCTTATCAGCGCCGATGTGGCCTATCGGGATCTGGGGCTGGTGGTCACCGACGAGCAGCACCGCTTCGGCGTGGCCCAGCGTGCGGCCCTGTCCGCCAAAGGGGAGAGCCCCCACCTGTTGGTCATGTCGGCCACGCCCATCCCCCGGACATTGGCCCTCATCATCTATGGGGATCTGGATGTGTCCGTCATCGATGAGCTGCCCCCGGGGCGGCAGAAGATTGACACCTTCTGCGTGCCGGGGTCCTACCACCAGCGGATCTACAACTTCCTCCGCAAGGAGATCGCCGCCGGACGGCAGGCGTACATCATCTGCTCCATGGTGGAGGAGAACGACCAGATCCCGGACGACAGGAAAGCCGCCACGGAGTACGCCAAGATGCTCCAGGAGCAGGTGTTCCCGGATCTCCGGGTGGCCTGCGTCCACGGGCGGATGAAATCCAAGGAGAAGGACAAGGTCATGGGGGCCTTTGCCAACCGGGGGACGGATATCCTGGTCTCCACCACCGTGGTGGAGGTGGGGGTGGACGTGCCCAACGCCACGGTGATGGTAGTGGAGGACGCGGACCGCTTCGGCCTCAGCCAGCTTCACCAGCTGCGGGGCCGGGTGGGCAGGGGGCAGCACAAGTCCTACTGCATCCTTATCTCGGACAACCGCTCGGAGGAGACCCGGGCCCGGCTGAAGGTCATGACAAAGACCGCTGACGGATTCAAAATCGCGGAGGAGGACCTGCGCCTCCGGGGACCCGGCGACTTCTTCGGCCAGCGGCAGCACGGCCTGCCGGCGCTGAAGGTGGCGGATCTGACCTGTGACGTGGCCCTGTTGAAGGAGGCCCAGGAGGCGGCGGAGGCGCTGCTGGCGCGGGACCCCGCCCTGGAGGACCACCCCGTCACCGCAAAGCGGGTGGAGCTGATCTTCGCGGGCAGCGGAGACGCGCTGAACTGATTTTACAGAGGACAGCAGCGGGGCGGCCGGGTTTCATCCCGGCCGCCCCGTTTGCGTGGATTGGCGTTAACCGTTGGAATCGCCGCCGGAGGCGAAATCCGCCGCTCCGGAAAGCCGCCGCCGGAGTTCCTCCAGGGTGTAGCCGCCGTATTTCTCCGCGGTGGCCAGGATGGCCTGCTCGTCCCGATCCCAATAGAGCTGGATGATTTCCCGATCCTCCATCTCGAATCCTCCTTTCACCTATCTGCACAACTTCCGCGCCGGAATCTGACGCACATTTTGAGAAAATTTAAGGAGAGACAGCAGCGCCTTTGGCATTTTTACGCCGTGCGCCTACTTTCCCGTTGCAAAATGTGCCGTACCTTTTTATAATGGACGCAGCGGACCGCGGAGGCGGGCCGGGCGGGCGCGCCGCCCGCGATAAATAAGAGATGAAAAACAGAAGGGAGTTTCTGCTATGGAATTTACAGAAGTGATCAAAAACCGTTACTCCTGCAAGAAGTACGACAGCCGTCAGATTGAAAAGGCCCAGCTGGACGCCATCCTGGCCGCGGGCCGTCTGGCGCCCACCGCCAAGAATTTGCAGGAGCAGCACATCTACGTGATCCAATCCCCGGAGGCTCTGGCCAAGGTCGACGCCCTGACCCCTTGCCGCTACGGCGCGCCCACGGTGCTGGCGGTGGCCTTCGACAAGAACAACGTGTTTACCTATCCCGGCGGCAAGCGGGATTCCGGAGTGGAGGACGCCTCCATTGTGGCCACCCACATGCTGCTGGCGGCCTATAACGCGGGGGTGGACAGCTGTTGGCTGAATTCCCTGGATCCGGAGAAGGCGGCCGCAGCGCTGGGCCTGCCGGAGAATGAGGAGATCCTGATGCTGATGGATCTAGGCTACGCCGCCGAGGGCGGGGGGCCCCTGACTAATCACGGCAGCCGGAAGGACCTGTCCGAGACGGTCAGCTACCTGTAAGCCTTCGGATTTCTGCGTATCCACTTAATCGCTTCCATCAACCACAAACGCCTGTGATTCGCGAGAATCACAGGCGTTTGTGCGTGGACTTATTTTTTGCCGCCCTTGAGGGCCTTCATACGCTTCTCGTGGTCGAGAATCCTCTTGCGCATACGGAGATTTTTGGGCGTGACCTCCAGCAACTCGTCGTCCGCCAGGAACTCCAGACACTGCTCCAGGCTCATCTGCCGGTGGGGCACCAGCCGCAGGGCCTCGTCGGACCCGCTGGCCCGCATGTTGGTCAGCTGCTTCTTCTTGCAGACGTTCACCGGGATGTCCTCGGACTTGGGGCTGACGCCCACCACCATGCCCGCGTACACCGCCACGCCGGGGCCGATGAAGAGGGCACCCCGCTCCTGGGCGTTAAAGAGGCCGTAGGTGATGGACTCGCCAGTCTCGAAGGCGATGAGGGAGCCGGTGTTCCGGCGGCTCAGCTCACCCTTGAAGGGGGCGTAGCTGTCGAAGACGGAGGCCATGATGCCCTCGCCCCGGGTGTCGGTCAAAAACTCGTTGCGGTAGCCGAAGAGGCCCCGGGAGGGCACCAGGAACTCCAGCTTCATGCGGCCGCCCACGGGGGTCATCTCCACCAGATCGCCCCGGCGGGAACCCAGTTTCTCAATGACCGCGCCCACGCTGTCGGCGGGCACGTCCGCCACCAGCCGCTCGATGGGCTCGCACTTGACACCATCAATGGTCTGGTAGAGGACCCGGGGCGGGGAGACCTGGAACTCATAGCCCTCCCGGCGCATGGTCTCAATGAGGATGGAGAGGTGCATCTCGCCCCGGCCCGCCACGTTGAAGGCGTCCATGGCGCCCTCGATCTCGCTGACCCGGAGGGACACGTCCTTGAGGGTCTCCCGGAACAGGCGGTCCCGAAGCTGGCGGCTGGTGACGTACTTGCCCTCCCGGCCGGCAAAGGGGGAGTCGTTGATGGAGAATGTCATCTCCATGGTGGGGGCGGAGATCTTCACGAAGGGTAAGGGCTCAGGGGCGGCAGGGGCGCAGACGGTGTCGCCGATGGTGATATCGCCGATGCCGCTCATGGCGATGATATTGCCGGCGGAGGCCTCGGTCACTGCCTTGCGGGTGAGGCCGTCGAACTCGTAGATGGAGACCGCCTTGGCTTTCTTGGGGGCGGCGTCGGGGGCATGGTAGTTGCAGACCGCGATCTCCTGGTTCTGCTTGATCAGGCCCCGCTCGATGCGGCCGATGGCGATACGGCCCACGAACTCGTTGTAGTCGATGGAGCTGACCAGCATCTGGAAGGGCTGCGCCACGTCTGCCTCCGGGGCGGGGATATAGTTGAGGATGGTCTCAAAGAGGGGCTTGAGGTCCGTGCCCAGATCGTCCGGGTTGTAGGAGCAGATGCCCTGGCGGGCGGAGCAGAACAGCATAGGGCTGTCCAGCTGGTCGGAGGTGGCGTCCAGGTCCAGCAGCAGCTCCAGCACCTCGTCGATGACCTCGTGGATCCGCTGGTCGGGGCGGTCAATCTTGTTCACCACCACGATGACCCGGTGGCCCAGCTCCAGGGCGCGGCTGAGCACAAAGCGGGTCTGGGGCATGGGGCCCTCGGCGGCGTCCACCAGGAGGATGACGCCGTTGACCATCTTGAGAATCCGCTCCACCTCGCCGCCGAAATCGGCGTGACCCGGGGTGTCCACGATGTTGATTTTGGTGTCGCCGTACTGGATGGCGGTGTTCTTGGCCAGAATGGTGATGCCCCGCTCCCGCTCCAGGTCGCCGGAGTCCATGACTCTCTCAACGACCTCCTGATTTTCACGGTATACGCCGCCCTGCTTGAGCATCTGGTCCACCAGAGTGGTCTTGCCGTGGTCGACATGGGCGATAATCGCTACGTTCCTCAATTTCTCGTTTCGCAAGCAAATAACCTCTTTCCTCGGGATAAAGTTATCAATTTTCAACTTGCTTATTGTATTACATGTGCGGACACTTTGCAAGCGCAATCTGGCCAAATTTTTAGCATTTTCCCCAGGGTTGATTAATGAGCCGCCTAGTCCTTCATCAGCACCCCGACACCGTACAACAGCAGCGCGGTCACAGCGCCCAAAAGCGCCTCAGAATAGCACTTGGGGTCGTTGTGGCTGCTGTCCATACAATCCTGAACGGCGGCCACAAGCTCAACCGCGCACCTATATTGTAGTTGCAGATTGTCCAGCTCTACGGCGGCCTCGCTGCTCTTGCTCATGCTCTCACCCCTCTCTGGCCCCTTTCCGGCCCATCCGTAGGCCCAGGGCCCGGCCATACTCAATGGCGGTTATTATGGCCTTAATAGGCAATTCCTCCGCCATATCCGCCAGGGCCACTGCGTCCTTGAAACTGGCCGCGAATCGGACGGACATTTTCCCGACAGACCGGGTGTCAGCCCAATATACCGCTGGATTTTTTGGATTTCGTCAAACATTTTCTGTTCCGCCTTCTTGATTTTCCGGGGGAGGCCGTGGTATACTGACCATGACATCCTCCGGGATGATTGTGGGCTTCTTGCATCGTGCTTTCGTCGGCTGTGATGCAAGGGGCTTTCCTCATTTCCGGGCCAGAGCCTCCATAGCCGCCCGGAGGGTCTTGCAGGGCTTGCCGCAGGCGTACCAGACGCCGCCG
>CANRHK010000105.1 GCA_947630395.1 uncultured Oscillospiraceae bacterium | reverse complement strand
GGAAGCCCCACAAAGAAACAAGGCCAGGGGCTGGAGGCCCCTCAGTCAGGAGTGATATAAAAAGATGCTGGATATCAGATTTATTCGGGAACACCCGGAGGCAGTCAAGGAGAACATCAAAAAGAAGTTCCAGGAGGAAAAGCTCCCCCTGGTGGACCAGGTGCTGGCGCTGGACGCCCAGAACCGCGCCGCCATCACCGAGGCCAGCGAATTGCGTTCCTCCCGCAACAGCCTCAGCAAAAAGATCGGCATGCTCATGGGCCAGGCCAAGAAGGACCCCTCCAAGCTGGAGGAGGCCGAGGCCGTCAAGGCCCAGGTGAAGTCCAACGCCGAGCGGCTGGCCGGGCTGGAGCAGCAGGAGATCGAGCTGGCGGCCCAGATTCACAAGATCATGTTGGTGATCCCCAACATGATCGACCCCTCCGTACCCATCGGACCCGATGACTCTGCCAATGTAGAGGTGGCGCGTTTCGGCGAGCCCGTGGTGCCGGACTTCGAAATCCCCTACCACACCCAAATCATGGAGTCCTTTGACGGCATCGATCTGGACGCCGCCGGCCGGGTGTCCGGCAGCGGCTTCTATTACCTGATGGGCGATATCGCCCGCCTCCATGAGGCGGTGCTGGCCTACGCCCGGGACTTCATGATCGACAAGGGCTTCACCTACTGCATCCCCCCCTTCATGATCCACGGCAACGTGGTGGAGGGCGTCATGTCCCAGACCGAGATGGACGCCATGATGTACAAGATCGAGGGCGAGGACCTGTACCTCATCGGTACGTCTGAGCACTCCATGATCGGCCGTTTTCTCGAACAGATCATTCCCGAGAGCAAGCTGCCCCAGACCCTCACCTCCTACTCCCCCTGTTTCCGCAAGGAAAAGGGATCCCATGGCATCGAGGAGCGGGGCGTCTACCGCATCCACCAGTTTGAAAAGCAGGAGATGATCGTGGTCTGCAAGCCCGAGGACTCCATGAGCTGGTATGAGAAGATGTGGCGGTACTCCGTGGAGCTGTTTCGCTCAATGGATATCCCCGTGCGGCAGCTGGAGTGCTGTTCCGGCGACCTGGCGGATCTGAAGGTGAAGAGCTGCGATATCGAGGCCTGGAGCCCCCGGCAGAAGAAATACTTCGAGGTCTGTTCCTGCTCCAACATGGGCGACGCCCAGGCCCGGCGGCTGAAAATGCGGGTGAAGGGCGAAAAGGGCACTTACCTGCCCCACACTCTGAACAATACCGTGGTGGCCCCGCCCAGAATGCTCATTGCCCTGCTGGAAAACAACCTCCAGGCCGACGGCAGCGTGAAGATCCCTGCTTCCCTCCAGCCCTACATGGGCGGCGCCCAGGCGCTGATCCCCAAACACTGAGCACATTAAAATTTATATATTATAAAATTGGAAGGAGCGCAAAACATGAGCATCAAAACTGTCCTGAAGGTCCTCGGCGCCGCCGCTGTCGTGGCGGGATTGACCCCCTACAAGGTGAAGAAGGACGAGGAGACCGGCGAGATCAAAGCAAAAGCCCTGCTCTGGAACGGCAGCTACACCCCCGCCACCGAGGAGAATGAGAAGAATATCTCCGTCAACGTGGCCCTGAACATCCCCGGCAAGGATGCCCACGACGAGACCCACATCTACACCGACGACGTCACTGTCAGCTACGCCGGCGAGGAGGCCCACGCTGAGGAGGCCGCCGCCGAGGAGAAGGTGGAAGAGGCTGTCGAGACCGGCGAGGCTGCCGAGGAGGCTGTGGAGGCGGTTGTGGAGGCTGTTGAGGCGGCTGAGGAGAAAGCCGATGAGGCCGCCAAGGCCGCTGAGGCTGTCGAGGAGAAGACCGAAGAGGCCGCCGAAGCTGCAGGGGCTGCTGAAGAGGACACCCACGGCGAGGGCTGATGACCGCTGACAGGCCGGAACCAGTGAGAGAGGACGGCCGGTAAGACTCCGGCCCCTCTCCCGCCGGGACGGCGTGCCCCTTCAATGTACACAGCTTCTAAAAAGAAAAAGGACGAAAAAGAACATGAAAAAGTTCATTCAGGAGTTTAAAGAGTTCATCAACAAGGGCAACGTGCTGGGGCTGGCTGTCGGCGTGATCATTGGCGGCGCATTCAGCACTATCACCACTTCCCTGACCAACGACGTGATTATGCCCATTGTCTCCATCTTCCTGGGCGGCGTGGACTTCTCCACCATGAGCATTCAGCTGCCCTCCATCTTCCCCGTGGCCGTCGACGCGGAGCCTAACATGCTCAACTACGGCAACTTTATCTCCGCTGTCATCAACTTCTTCATCCTGGCTTTTGTGGTGTTCTGCATCGTCAAAGCGGTGAACAGCGCTATGGACAAGGCCAAGCACAAGGAGGCCGAGGCCCCTGCCGCGCCTCCCGCGCCGCCTGAACCCTCCGCGGAGGAGAAGCTGCTCACCGAGATCCGTGACCTGCTGAAGGAAAAGAAGTGAGAGCCGCCCTGGAGGAGGGTCTTCCGGCGCTGGGCCTGGATCTGAGGCTGATTCCCCCGCTGGTGCGGTTCTCGGCCCTGCTGTTGGAGAAAAATCAGGTGATGAACCTGACCGCCATCACGGATCCCAGGGATGTGGCGTCCCTCCATCTGCTGGACAGTTTGGCCTTGGCGCCCCTGCTGGGGGCGGGGTCCGTGGTGGATGTGGGCAGCGGCGCCGGGTTCCCCGGCATGCCCCTGGCCATCGCCCTGCCAGACCGGCAGTTTACCCTGCTGGACAGCTTGGGCAAACGGGTGGCCTTTCTGGAGGAGGCCGCCGGGGCGCTGGGGCTCTCCAATGTCCGGTGCGTCCATGCCAGGGCGGAGGAGTTCGCCCTGGATCACCGGGAGAGCTTCGACTGGGCGGTGAGTCGGGCCGTGGCGGCCCTGCCGGTGCTGTGTGAGCTGTGCCTGCCTTTGGTGAAGGTTGGCGGCGCTTTTCTTGCCATGAAGTCCACCGGCTCGGACGGGGAGATTGAGAACGCTCGTGGCGCTATTGCCAAGCTGGGTGGGCAGCTGGACCGGGTGGAGGACTACGTCGTGCCCACCACCCAGGTGGTCCACCGGCTGGTGCTGATCCGGAAGGTCTCCCCTACCCCGAAAAAATATCCCAGGCGCTTCGCCCAGATCAAAAAGCAGCCCCTCTAGTCCGGGGGCGGCGCGTGATTTCATTTTAATTTGGGAAAGGAGTCCTCTGCCATGGGCCAGACCATCGCCGTCGTGTCCGGCAAGGGCGGCACGGGAAAGACCTCGCTGACCGCCAACGTGGGCATGGCCCTGGCGCAGATGGGGTATCCTACCCTGTGTCTGGACTGCGACGTGGGCCTGCGGAATCTAGACATTGCCCTGGCTATGACGGATGGGGCGGTGATGGACTTCACCGACGTGATGGCCGGGTACTGCACCCTGGAGGAGGCGGCCGCTGTCCACCCCAGGGAGAAGCACCTGTTCCTCCTGACCGCACCCACCAGGATTGGTGCCGCGGATATTGACAGGGACGCCTTTCAGGCCCTGTTTCCCGCCATCCGGGAGAAATTTGCCTACTGCCTCATTGACGCCCCGGCGGGGCTGGGGGCCGGGTTCCGGCTGGCCCTGTCCGATGCGGATCGGGCCATTGTGGTGACCACCACCGACCAGAGCAGCCTCCGGGACGCCCAGAGAACGGTGATGGAGCTGTCGGATCTGCCCAGAGGCAGGGTGCACCTGGTGGTGAACCGGTGCAAGAAGAAGCTGCTCAAATCCCTCCACCAGACCATTGACGACGCCATTGACACCGCGGGCCTGCCTCTGCTGGGGGTGGTGCCCGAGGACGACGCCATTCCCCTCCACGCCGGACGGGGCGTCCCCCTGCTGCTCAGCCGCAATGACTGCGCCGCCCGGGCCTACCGAAATATCGCCCGCCGCATCGACGGGCAGCGCATACGCCTGATGAGAATCCGTTAACCCCTTATCCACGAAAGGAAACCTGCTATGTATATTGCTCTGATGTCTCATGACAATAAGAAGGAACTGATGGTCCAATTCTGCTCCGCTTACGCCGGCATTCTCTCCCGGCACAACCTCAGCGCCACCGCCACCACCGGCCATTTAGTGGCCGAGGCCACGGGGCTGCATGTCCACCGCTTTCTTAGCTGCACCCACGGCGGCAGCCAGCAGATCGGCGCCCGGATCACCTACAACGAGATCGACATGGTTCTCTTCTTCGCGGACCCGGAGGATACCACTATGGACAAGGAGCTGCTCTATATCTCCCGGGAGTGCGCTAAGAACAACATCCCCTTTGCCTCCAACGTGGCCACCGCCGAGATGCTGGTGCTGGGCATGGATCGAGGCGACCTGGATTGGCGGCAGATCGTCAATCCCAAATATAAGACAAATTCCCACTTCTGAGTTCCTGGTATATAGTTCCGTTTTGGAATTGTCCCAATTCTACTTTGTGTTCCCACCGCAAATATTTGGATATGATACGCAATTGTGGTATACTGCTGAATATCAGGGGAAAATCACTCGACAGATAAATCGGGATTTGACAAAAGAGTTGGAATATATGGAAATTAGAAAACTGACGGAATCCGATTATGATAAAGTAATTGAACTGTATAAGGAATTGGATGAACTTCATGTACAGGCACGGCCGGACTTTTTTGTACATCGGGATAAGGAGGAAGTCTATCCCAAAGATGCTTTTATTCAAAATTTGGCCTGCCCTGCCGGGTTAGAACTGGGAGCCTTTGATGATGAGCAGCTCGTGGGCATTGTCAGGGCAACGCTTTGGGAAGAAAGTGGTATGGTCAAGGGTTTAAAGACAGTTTGTCTGGATGACATCTATGTTTTGCCCGCCTATCGCCGCAGAGGGATCGCGGCAAAGCTCTTTACTGAAGTGGAGACCTGGGCAAAAGAGCAGGGAGCTGTTCGCCTGGATCTGTACACCTGGGAATTCAACAAGGGAGCCATCGCCATGTATCAGGCCATGGGCATGACGCCCCAGCAATATGTGTTTGAAAAGAAGCTGTAATTCGGATATCAACAAATTCATTAAGCTGACAAATTCCCGTCCCGTTTAGAGGTCCCCTATACCGGGAACACAAAAGGGAATTGGGAGTTGGGAGTTGGAATTCTCCGCGACGGACCTTTTGGTGGAGAAGCACTACCATAATTGAAACTGGCAGCACGCGATGAGGGCGACAGAGTAACCCCCGACCGCCGGACAGAGAGGACCGCCTTTGGGCTGAAAGCGGTCCACGGAACCGGGAGAGGGCGAAGACAGCGCCGGAGCGGGGACGGAGACGTCTGCGGCAGTCCCGCCGTGGCCAAACGGGACAAGAGGATCGGCCTCCGGGCCGGTTGAATGTGGGTGGCACCACGAAGTATGACATTGCCCGTCATGCTCTCGTCCCGCTTCTTGCAGGGGACGAGAGTTTTACTTTTTTTCAAGGAGATTACGCTATGAAAACACAGCCGAGGACCCTCTCCGGGTTTATGGAGCTGCTGCCCAGGCAGCAGGTGATGATGGATCAGATGATGGCCGTGCTGCGGGAGACCTACTCCCTTTACGGCTTTACGCCGCTGGACACGCCCATTATTGAGTCCAGTGAGGTGCTGCTGGCCAAGGCCGGCGGCGAGACCGAGAAGCAGATCTACCGCTTCTCCAAGGGGGACAGCGATCTGAGTCTGCGCTTCGATCTGACCGTGCCCCTGGCCAAATATGTGGCCCTGCACTACGCGGATCTGGCTTTCCCCTTCCGGCGGTATCAGATCGGCAAGGTGTACCGGGGCGAGCGGGCCCAAAGGGGCCGCTTCCGGGAGTTTTATCAGGCGGATATCGACATTATCGGCGATGGGAAGCTGGATATCGCCAACGAGGCGGAGATTCCGGCTGTCATCTATAAGACCTTTACACAGCTTGGGCTGAAACGGTTTCAGGTGCGGGTAAACAACCGAAAGCTCCTGAACGGCTTCTATGCCATGGTTGGCGCGGCGGAGAAGGCCGGGGATGTGATGCGGACGGTGGACAAACTGGAGAAGATCGGGCCGGAGAAGGTCCGGGAGCTTCTCACCGGGGAGGGGATCTGCTTGGAGGCCGCTCAGGCGGATGAGATTCTCCGGTTCATCGGCATCAAAGGCTCCAACGGCGATGTATTAGCCGCTCTGGAGCAGTACCGGGGTAGGAATGATCTCTTTGACGCCGGATTAGACGAGCTGGGCACCGTTACGAAGTATCTGGCGGCTTTTGGCGTGCCGGAGGAATATTTTGCCGTGGATCTGACCATCGCTCGGGGACTGGACTACTACACCGGGACGGTGTATGAAACCACTATGCTGGACCACCCGGAGATTGGTTCTGTGTGTTCCGGCGGCAGATATGATAACTTAGCGGAATATTATACGGATAAAATACTGCCTGGCGTTGGTATTTCCATTGGCGTGACCAGGCTGTTCTATGTGCTCAACGAGCAGAAGATGCTGAACGAGGCGGTGAACGCCGCGCCGGCGGACATTCTGATTCTGCCTATGACGGCGGATTTGGGGTCGGCCATCCAGCTGGCCACCCGCTTCCGGGAGGCCGGCGTGCGGGTGCAACTGTACACGGAACAGAAGAAGTTCAAGGGTAAGATGAACTACGCCGACAAAATCGGAGTGCCCTATGTGGTGTTCCTGGGCGAGGACGAGATTTCCGCCGGGGTGTGCTCCTGCAAGGACATGGTGACGGGGGAGCAGGTCAAGGCGCCTTTTGAGGAGACCCTTGCCAGGGTCCAGGCGGGGTTGGCCCTGCGGGCGGCAGGGACGGTCATCAAGGGGTGAGATGGTCCCCTCCCCTCCCCTGCCCGGGTGGGGTGGTGGCTTCCAGCCCCCGGGGGGATTGTGGGGCCTCCCCGGCCCCACGCCCTGGGTTACTTTTTGCTCGTGCAAAAAGTAACCAAAAACACGCCCAGGGGGTTCCCCCCTGGGTACCCCAATGTGTTGATTTGTTTTGCGCTGTCTTGCCAGCCTGTTTGGACTACCCGCTTGCCGTCCGTATATGAGGCGAAGCGGCTACCCTAATATGTCCTTGCTCAGATGGATGCGCTGGGGCGGGGTGGATTGGGTGCGCTGGTTGGTTTTTCCTTGACCGGCTGCTCTCTGTCGCTCCGTTCCACTCCGCGAGGGGTGGCCTGCTTCTAAACGAACGTACAACGCCGCCAATGCGAAGGTCCGCGAAGCGGACTGGGCGCTGCATAGATATGTCCGTACAACAGTCCTAAAATAGACGCTTCGCCTCATACACGGGACCCGGCGCGGTTTAGACAGGACAGACCACAGGACGAGCGTAAAACAAAATCAAAAATTAGGATTCTCAAGGGTGAAACCCTTGAGCGCGCTTTTGCCTACTTTTCCCGCGCGGGAAAAGTAGGCCGGGGCCGTGGCGGCAGCCGCAACGAGAGGAAGACCCGGTGGGGACCGGAGGCCCCAGCAAGCAGCCAACCACAGAAACATCCGATTTTATTCGGTATTATTTAATAATATTTTTACTATCTGTATAGAAAAAGGAGAAATCAGCAATGACTCAGAACAGAACCCATACCTGCAGCGAGCTCCGGCTGGAGCACGTGGGGCAGAAGGTCAAGCTCTCCGGGTGGATGGAGAACGTCCGTGAGGTGGGACAGAATTTCGCGTTCGTGATTCTGCGGGACTTTTACGGCACCACCCAAGTAGTGGTGGAGGATGCCGCCACTATGGAGATTATCCACGGCCTCAACAAGGAGAGCGTTATCTCCGTGGAGGGCACCGTCCGGGAGCGCAGCAGCAAGAACAAGAATCTGCCCACCGGCGATATTGAGGTGGTGCCGGAGAAGATTGAGATACTGGGCCGGTGCCGCTACAATGAGCTGCCCTTCCAGATCAACCGCAGCCGCGAAGCCGACGAGACCGCCAGGCTGAAATACCGCTATCTGGATCTGCGGAATCCCGCGGTGAAGAAGAACATCATCCTCCGCTGCAATGTGGTGTCCGCCCTCCGGGCCGCGATGACGGAACACGGCTTTTTGGAGATCACAACGCCTATCCTCACCGCCTCCAGCCCCGAGGGCGCCCGGGACTATCTGGTGCCCGCCCGCAAGCACCCCGGCAAATTCTACGCCCTGCCCCAGGCGCCCCAACAGTTCAAGCAGCTGCTGATGACCTCCGGCTTCGACCGGTACTTCCAGATCGCCCCCTGCTTCCGGGATGAGGA
>CANRHK010000104.1 GCA_947630395.1 uncultured Oscillospiraceae bacterium | reverse complement strand
ACTCAGACAGCGCGGGTGACTTTGCCGGAACGCAGGCACCGGGTACAAACATACACATGGCGGGGGGTACCGTCGACGATCGCCTTCACGCGCTTGACGTTGGGCTTCCACGCGCGGTTGGAGCGCCTGTGGGAGTGGGAGACCTGGATCCCGAAGGTAACGCCCTTGTCACAGAACTGACACTTTGCCATCCGTTGCACCTCCTCGCTGTTGTGGAATCCTGGCACAAAAGCACCAGAAGACATAATAGCAGACTTTGACAGAAATTGCAAGAGAAATTTTTAAAAACCGGAAAACTTTTTGCCATGTGGCCGGGCACGCGCCGCCCGCAGCAGAAAAACAATCTCTTCGCCATTGATAGCAACTTTACCCATACACAGTTATAAGCGATAAAAACACCCCTACGGCCCGATCAGGGCGCCTCTGGCAATCGATAGGGAAACGGATCACCGAAAAAAGACGCCGTTATACGGCCTCCTGCAGTCCTACAAAAGGTCAATCCGGCAGCTGGTGAGAGGCGGTCATTCCCGCCAGAAAGTCCTCCAGGCCCACTGCCTGGAAGCCCTGCCGCGTCAGCACCGCTGTCTCCCGGAAGCCGCAGTCCAGGGCCAGCCGGGCCGCCTGGGCAAAGGCGTGGGTGACGGCGCCCTCGCTGTGGCAGTCGCTGGTGACGCAGACGCGCCCGCCCCGCTCCCGGATGGCCTGGAGAAGGAAAGAGGCGGGGTAGGGGGAGGAGCGATAACCCCGGGACATGGCCCCGGTGTTGATCTCAAAGATCAGGTCCCGTACCGGCAGGGCCTCCAGGGCCCCCAGGGCGGCGGCGCGGTAGCGGGGATCTGCCTCGTCAAAGAGGCGCCCGCCCTCGTTGAACTTCGTCACCAGGTCGAAGTGCCCCGCAATCTGACAGCCGGTATTTTCCGCCACTGCGGCCACACGGCGGTAGTAGGCACCGGCAAAGGCGTAGAAGTCCCCGCCGAAGTGCGTTTTTACCGCCGCCACAAAGCTGTCCCTTCCCTCGTCCACGGAGAGGGGGACGCCGCCCGCCCACACGGTATGGACCGAGCCGATGAGGTAATCCCAGTCGCCCTCCGGCGGCGGGGAGTCCAGATCCTGCTCCAGCCCCAGGAAGATCTCCAGTCTTCCCCGATACCGCTCCCGGAGGCGCAGTACCTCGGCGCGGTAGGGGGATACGTCCCCCGGCCGCATGGTCCAGCCGTCGGGATCAATGCAGGCAGGGAGGGGGCTGTGCTCAGAGAAGCCCAGAGAGGTACACCCGGAGGAGATGGCCCCCAGAACGATCTCCTCCGGTGTGTTCTTTCCGTCGCCATAGCGAGTGTGGGTGTGTAAGTTTTGCAGCATCATACCATCTTTTCCTGTTTGACCTTGTGGTCGATGACGTGGCGGGAGGCCAGCTCCCGGGTAATGTCCTCCACGGAAATCCCCATCTCCACCATCATCACCATCACGTGGTACATGAGATCCGCGATCTCGTAGACCGTTTCCCGCTTGTCACCGCCCTTGCCGGCGATGATAACCTCCGTGGACTCCTCGCCCACCTTTTTGAGGATCTTGTCCAGGCCCTTCTGGAACAGGTAGGTGGTATAGGAGCCCTCCGGCAATTGTTCCTTCCGCCCCTGGAGCAGCCGGTACAGCCCCCCCACGGAGAAGGGCGCCGGCTCGTTCCCCGCAAACACCTTGTCATTAAAGCACGAGTCCGTCCCCAAGTGGCAGGCGGGGCCGTCCTTGTTGACCTCCACCACCAGGGCGTCCCGGTCGCAGTCGGCGGTGATGGAGACAATGTGCTGCACATTGCCGCTGGTCTCACCCTTCCGCCACAGCTCCCGCCGGGAGCGGGACCAGAAGCAGGTCCGCCCCTCTTTCATGGAGATCTCCAGGCTCTCCCGGTTCATATAGGCCAGAGTCAAAACCTTCCTGCTCCCCGCATCCACCACAATGGCGGGGATCAGGCCTTTTTCGTCAAATTTCAATTCGCTGATGTCAAGCATAAATTTGTCGGTTCCTCCTTATGTGGGGGCTGAAAACCCAGTCAGCCGCATGTTGATGCCGTCCGCGGCCAGCTCCCGCTTCAAGTCAGGGATGGCCACCTCGCCGAAATGGAAGATGGAGGCCGCAAGGCCCGCGTCCACCTTGGGAAGGGCGTGAAAGAGCGTCTTGAAGTGGTCCACGCACCCGGCGCCGCCGGAGGCGATCACCGGCACGTCCACCACCTGACACACCGCATCCAGCATCTCCAAATCAAAGCCGTTTTTGACGCCGTCGGTGTCGATGGAGTTGAGCACAATCTCTCCGGCGCCGTTTTGGACGCCGGACTTGATCCACTCGATGGCGTCCAGGCCCGTGTCCTCCCGGCCGCCCTTGGCGAAGACACGGAACTGCCCGTTCACCCGCTTGGCGTCCACCGAGAGCACCACGCACTGGTCGCCGTAGCGCTTGGCCGCCTGGGAGATGAGGGAGGGGTCCCGGATGGCGCCGGAGTTGACGCTGACCTTGTCCGCGCCGCATTTCAGCACCCGGTCGAAGTCGTCCACGGTGTTGATGCCGCCCCCCACGGTGAGGGGGATGAAGATGGTGGAGGCTACCTCCGTGAGAATATCGGTAAAGAGCGCCCGGCCCTCCGCGGAGGCGGTGATATCGTAGAACACCAGCTCGTCGGCCCCGCAGTCGCTGTAGAATTTGGCCAGCCGCACCGGGGAACTGACGTCGTGAAGGCCCAGGAAGTTGACGCCCTTGACCACCCGCCCGTCCTTCACGTCCAGGCAGGGGATAATGCGTTTGGTGATCACTGGGGGCCTCCTTCCCGCACCGCCAGGGCCAAATCCACTGCCCCGGCATACCACGCCTTGCCCACAATGGCGGCGTACACACCCATGCCGTCCAACCGGCGCAGGTCCCCGTTGGAGGACACGCCGCCGGAGGCGGTGATGGAGCAGGCCGGAACCGCCTTTTGCAGGGCCGTCAGCCGCTCCCAGGAGGGCCCGGAGAGGGTGCCGTCGGCGTCGATATCCGTAAAAATAATATACTTTACGCTAATTGCGGCTATGGACTTGGCAAAGTCAATGTAGTCCAAACCCGCGTCCCGCTCCCAGCCGGCGGTGCGTACAGTGCCGTCCTTGGCATCGATGCCCACGGCGATGCGCTCGGGGCCGTAGGCGGCGATGGCCTCCCGGACGAACTCCGGGTCGCTGACCGCCGCCGAGCCAATGACGGCCCGGTGGACCCCTAGGGCAAAGACGGCCGCCAGATCCGCCATAGAGCGGATACCGCCGCCCAGCTCCACCTGGAGCCCCACCCGGCACACGGCCCGGACAATGCCGCTGTTCCTGCGCCTGCCATCCCGGGCACCGTCCAAATCCACCATGTGCAGGTGCCGCGCCCCGGCGGCCAGAAACGCCTCCGCCGTGGCAACCGGGTCCTCTGCCACCTGGTGAACCGTTCCAAAATCCCCCCTGTAAAGGCGAACTACTTTTCCATCCTTCAGGTCAATAGCCGGAAATATCAGCATAGCGCGCCCTCCTCACAAAATGCACGAAGGATATTGAGCCCCACAGTGCCGCTCTTTTCCGGGTGGAACTGGGTGCCGAAGACGTTGTCCCGCTGGACGGCGGCGGTGAGGTACGCGCCGTACTCCGTGCCGGCGATGACATACTCCTCGCACCCGGCGGCGTAGTAGGAGTGGACGAAGTATACGCAGTCACCCTCGTTCATGTACCGGAACAGGGGGGACGGCTTGGGGAAACACAAGGCGTTCCAGCCGATCTGAGGCACCTTCAGCCCGGCGGGAATGGCGTCCTCAATGGGAACCACCCGGCCGGGAATCAGCCCCAGCCCCCGGTGCTCGCCGTACTCGAAGCTCACGTCAAACAGAAGCTGCATCCCCAGGCAGATGCCCAGCAGGGGCTTGCCCCGGTTTGCCTCCTCAATGATAAGCTGATCCAGCCCGTCCTGCCGCAGCAGGGCGGCGGCGTCGGCAAAGGCCCCTACGCCGGGGAGAATCAGCTTGTTCGCGGCTTTGATGACCGCCGGATCGCCGGTGACCACTGCCTCCGCCCCGATGGCGGCCAGAGAGCTTTTCAGCGAGAACAGGTTCCCCACGCCGTAGTCGATGATGGCGACCACTACAGCACCCCCTTGGTGGAGGGAATTTCCTGGGAAAACCGCGGGTCGATGGCCGCGGCCTCCGCCAGGGAGCGGGCCAGGGACTTGAACATGCCCTCGATGATGTGGTGGCTGTTGCGCCCGGCCAGCTGCCGGATGTGGACGGTGCTGTCGGACCGGCGGGCGAAGGCGATGAAGAACTCCTCCGCCAGCTGGGTGTCAAAGGCGCCGATCTTCTCCGTGGGAATGCCGGCCTCATAGCACAGCATCCCCCGGCCGGATAGGTCCACAGCGGTGAGAATCAGTGCCTCGTCCATGGGAAGGAGCATGGAGCCGTAGCGCTTCACGCCCCGCTTGTCCCCCAGGGCCCGGGCAAAGGCGTCCCCCAGGCAGATGCCGGTGTCCTCCACCGTGTGGTGGTCGTCCACATAGGTGTCGCCCTTGCAGTCCACCGTCAGATCGAACCGCCCGTGGCGGGCGAAGAGGGTCAGCATGTGGTCCAGAAAGCCGCAGCCGGTGTTGACGCGGCTGACGCCGGCACCGTCCAGATCGAGGGTCAGATGGATATCGGTCTCCGCCGTCTTGCGCACAATCTCCGCGTTACGCATCCTGCCCGGCCTCCTTCAGAATCTCCCGCACCTTGTCCAGGAACACGTCCATCTGCGCCCTGGAGCCGATGGTGACCCGGCACCAGTCCGCGATCTCGGGCTTGTCCCAATGCCGCACCAGGACGCCCTTCTCCTTGAGCTTCCGGTAGACGGTACCGCCGTCCACTGCTTTGCAGTGGGTGAAAATGAAATTCGCTTTACTGGGCAGGGTCTCAAAGCCCAGCTTGCCCAGCTCCTCCACTGTGTAGGCCCGGTTGGCCTGGACGGTGCGGCTGTTGTTTGCGTAGTACTCGTGGCTGTCCAGGGTGGAGATGGCCGCCGCCATGGTGAGGCGGCTGATGTTGTAGGAGTTGGTGGAGTACCGCATCAGCTCCAAATCCGCGATCATGCCGGGACTGCCAATGCCGTAGCCCAGCCGCCCGCCGGCCAGGGAGCGGAATTTCGAAAAGGTCTGGCCCACCACCAGGTTGTCATACTTGTGGATGAGCTCCAGGCAGCTGTCGCCGCCGAAGTCGATGTAGGCCTCGTCAATAAGGACGGCGTTGTTCGGGTTGGTGCGGACAATCTCCTCAATCTCCGATACGCTGATGGTCCGTCCGGTGGGAGCGTTGGGGTTGGCGATGACAATGTTCTTGCCAATGCCGCGGTAGTCCTTGGGCTCCAGCCGGAAGCCCTCCCGGAGGGGGACGGCGGTGGCGGGCACTCCGTAGAGACTGGCGTAGACGGGGTAGAAGCCGTAGCTGACGGCGGGGAAGGCCACGGGCCGATCCTTGTCGCAGAAGGCCATAAAGAAGAAATTGAGAAGCTCGTCGGAGCCGTTAGCCAGATAGATGTTCTCCGGTGCCACGCCGTAGAAGTCCGCCAGCTTCCGCTTGAGCGCCTTGCCCTCCGGATCGGGGTACAGGTTCAGCCTGGAGACCTCGTCCGCATTGATGGCGGCCAACACCGCCGGGGAGGGCGGGAAGGGGGACTCGTTGGTGTTCAGCTTTACATACTGCTGGTCCTGGGGCTGCTCGCCGGGGACATAGGCCTCCAGGCCGTCGAACCGGCTGCTTAAAAATTTGCTCATATGTCAGACCTCCTTGATTCCACGCTCCTGGCGTGGGCCTCCAGGGCCTCCTGCCGGGCAAAGGCGGCAATCTTGTCCGCCGAGCCGGCCAGGGCGGGAGCGGTGTAGTAGATGAACTGGGACTTCTTCACGAACTCATCCACCGACAAGGGACTGGAGAAACGGGCGGACCCGCCGGTGGGCAGGGTGTGGTTGGGACCGGCGAAGTAGTCGCCCACTGCCTCCGGGGTGCTGCGCCCCAGAAAGACGGACCCGGCGTTTTGAATCCTGTCCAGCCAGTCGAAGGGGTGCTCCACGCACAGCTCCAGGTGCTCCGGGGCCAGGGCGTTGGCGATATCCACGGCTTGGGCGATATCCCTCGTCAGGATGATCTTCCCGTTGGCCGCCAGGGAGGCAGCGGCAATCTCCCGGCGGGGGAGCAGGGGCAGCTGCCGGTCCAACTCCGCGTTCACCGCGTCCGCCAGGGCGGGGGCGTCGGTAATGAGCACCGCGCTGGCGTTTTTGTCGTGCTCCGCCTGACTCAGCAGATCCGCCGCCACATGGCGGGGGTTGCTCCCCCCGCCGGCGATGACCAGAATTTCGCTGGGCCCGGCCACCATGTCGATGCCCACCTTGCCGAACACCTGCCGCTTAGCCTCCGCCACAAAGGCGTTGCCGGGGCCGGTGATCTTGTCCACCGCCGGCACGGTCTCCGTGCCGTAGGCCAGGGCCGCGATGGCCTGGGCCCCGCCACAGCGAAAGGCCCTATCCACCCCGGCGATCTTCGCCGCCGCCAGAATGGCGGGGTGGATATCGCCGCCGCAGGTGGGAGGGGAGGCCAGCACGATCTCCTTGCATCCCGCCACTTTTGCCGGGATGGCGTTCATCAGCACCGTGGACACCAGCGGTGCGGTGCCGCCGGGGATGTAGAGCCCCACCTTCTCAATAGGCGTCACCCGCTGGCCCAGGATCACGCCGTCCTTCTCCGTCATGAGAAAGCCGTTTCGCACCTGCTTGGCGTGGAAGGCCCGGATGTGTTCCGCCGCCTCCTCCAGCACCGCCCGGAAGTCCGGGGCCAGGGCCTCCAGGGCTCTGTCCATCTGTTCCGCCGGGACCTCCAGGTCCTCAATTTCCGCGTGGTCAAACTCCATGGCGTACCGCCGGAGGGCCGCGTCGCCGTGCTGGCGCACGCCGGCGATGATACCGGCCACCGTGCCGCTCACATCCCGGGCGTCCTCCGTCCGGGCCAGTATCTCCGAGAGCGGGACCTGTTCCGCGTCCAATATCCGTATCATAGCTGTGTACCTCGCTTACTGCCGCCGCCGCGCCTCGATCTTTTCGCACAGGGCGGCGATCTGCTGATGCTTGAATTTGTAGCTGACCTTGTTGGCGATGAGCCGAGCGCTGATGGGGACGATGGTCTCTCTGGGCTCCAGGTTATTCTCCAGCAGGGTCTTGCCGGTCTCCACGATATCCACGATCACGTCGCTGAGCCCCAGAATGGGGGCGATCTCAATGGAGCCGTTGAGCTTGATGATGTCGATCTCCCGGCTCTGGGCGCTATAGTACCGGGCGGCGATGTGGGGGAACTTGGTGGCCACCCGCAGGGTCCTGTCCATGCTGTCCCGGAAATCCTTTTTTGCCGCCACGCACATCCGGCACTTGCCCAGGCCCAGATCCGCCAGCTCGTACACGTCCGGGGCGTACTCCAGCAGAATATCCTTCCCAGCCACGCCGATGTCCGCCGCGCCCCGCTCCACGTAGATGGCCACGTCCGAGGGCTTCACCCAGAAGTACCGCACCCCGGCCTCCGGGTTCTCGAAGATCAGCTTCCGGTTCTCCTCCTCAATGGAGGGGCAGGGGTAGCCCGCTTCCTTCAGCAGGCCGTACACCTTCTCGCCCAGCCGTCCCTTGGGTAGGGCCACGTTGAGAAGCTCCATCACCGCGCACCCCCTTCCCCGAAGCGGATGACGTCCCGGTACCGGAGGCCTGCCGGGACCTGCCGCTCCACCCGCACCGTCCGGCCCTGGCGGATCAGCTTCTCCGCCTCCTTCGCCACGTCGGCGGGCGCGTCCTCTTCCTTATTGTATAATAGTAGTATGTCGCCGTCGTAGCTGTCCCTTCTGTCCAGCCGCTCCAGCTGGTCCAGATACACCGCAAAGCCGATGGCCCCGCCGGACTTGCCCATGCGGCGCATCAGGTTGTCATACCGCCCGCCGGCCAGCACGCCGCTGGCCAGCCCCGGCAGATACCCCCGGAAGATGACGCCGCTGTAGTAGCTCATGTCGTTGGCAATGGAGAAGTCCAGCCGCATCCGCTTTGCCGCGCCCCGGCGGATCATGAGCTCGCAGAGCTCCCGCAGCTCCGAGAGCGCGGCCTCCATCTCCGATCCCCGGACCATCTTCTCCAGCACCGGCAGCACCTCCGCCGCTGGGCCATACAGCAGGGCCAGCCGGC
>CANRHK010000103.1 GCA_947630395.1 uncultured Oscillospiraceae bacterium | reverse complement strand
CTGTGGAACCTCCTTTCCCTAAGCGGTACGTCACGTATTGTGCCCGCCAGGGGCCGGATTATGCGCCGGATGAGAAAATTTTTTGAAAAATTTCCGGCGCCCCGCCTGCCCGCTGGGAAAGACGGGAATAAAAGGCAAAAAGCGGAAAATACTAGAGCCATATTCTGATATGGAAGGAGCACACCATGGAACTCAGAGACAGTGCCACCCGGGAGAACCTGCTGCGGGCCTTCGCCGGGGAGAGCCAGGCCCGCAACCGCTACACCTTCGCCGCCTCCGCCTGCCGCAAGGCGGGACTCCAGCTGTTGGAGTCGGTTTTCCTCTACACGGCGGGACAGGAGAAGGAGCACGCGGAGGTGTTCTACAACCACCTGGTCCGGGGCGGCTGTGACGGCGCCACCATCCACGAGGCCGGCTACCCTGTGGACCTGGCCGCGGACCCCCTGGGACTGCTGGAGGCCGCCAGGGGCCATGAGATGGAGGAGTTTGGACACATCTACCCCGCCTTCGCCGAGAAGGCCCGGGAGGAGGGCTTTGCCGATATCGCTGACCGCTTTACCATGATTGCTGAGATTGAGAAGATCCACGCCAAGCGGTTTGAGCGCTTCGAGCAGCTGCTCCGGGAGGACAAGCTCTTTGTCAGCGACGGGGAGACCGCCTGGATCTGCCTTAACTGCGGCCACGTCCTCACCGGCGCCCAGGCCCCCCAGAAGTGCCCGGTCTGCGACCACGACCAGGGCTACTTCATCCGCTTCGCCCTGTCGCCTTACGAGGGCTAGAGGCCAGTCAATCTTCCCGGGGATTGGCGCTTTCGCCGGTCCCCGGGGTGATTTTGGGCAAAATCGCGGCGGAAAATGCAAAACAGCCCTTGACAAAGGGGCTTTTGGCTGGTATACTAACGGAGCAAAAGAAAGCAGGCAGGATGCATCCGCCTCACCCCCAGCTCTGCGAAGGGGTCAACAGGACAGCGAACGCCCAAGAAGGGGCGTGTTGTGTTCGTGCGGGTGCGGTTGCATCCGCGCTTTTTTGTTGCGTTGTATGTGCGTTTGGGATATCTGTGAAGGAGGTGCTTCGGTATTAGCATTGCAATGCATCAACTGAATGAGGAAATTCGTGACAAGGAACTGCGTCTCATCGGTAGCGGCGGGGAGCAGCTGGGGATCATGTCCGCCCCGGAGGCCCTGCGCATCGCGGAGGAGAAGGGACTGGATCTGGTGAAGATCTCCCCCCAGGCCAAGCCGCCTGTCTGCAAGCTGATGGACTACGGCAAGTACCGGTTCGAGCAGGGCAAGAGAGAGAAGGAAGCCCGCAAAAACCAGCACGTGGTGGAGATCAAGGAGATCCGCATGTCCCCCGGCATCGACGTGGGGGATTTCAACGTGAAGCTGAAGAACGCGCAGAAGTTCCTGTCCGAGGGCAACCGGGTGAAGGTCTCCGTCCGCTTCCGCGGCCGTGAGATGGCCCACACCGACCTCGGGAAGAAGCTCCTGGATAAGTTTGCAGAACAGTGCGCCGGCACAGCCAACGTGGATAAGGGAGCCAAGCTGGAGGGCCGGAACATGTCCATGTTCCTCTCCCCCAAGAAGAAGGACACAAATCGCTGACGCGAGATGGAAAATACGGAAGGAGTAATTTTACCATGCCGAAACTGAAGAGCCACAGCGGCGCCAAGAAGAGATTCAACCTGACCAAGACCGGCAAGGTCAAGCGCGCCAAGGCCTTTAAGAGCCACATCCTCACCAAGAAGGATACCAAGCGTACCCGTCGTCTGCGGGCGGGCGGCTATGCCGACGTGACCAACGAGTCCGCCATCCGCAAGATGATCCCCTACAAGTAAGAACAAACGATACGCTTTAGAATAGGAGGCTTTTACAATGGCTAGAATCAAGGGCGCGATGATGACGCGCAAGAGAAGAAATAAGGTCCTCAAGATGGCCAAGGGCTACTGGGGCGCCAAGAGCAAGCACTTTAAGATGGCCAACCAGGCCGTCATGAAATCCCTGACCTACGCTTACACCGGCCGCCGCCTGAAGAAGCGGGACTTCCGCCGCCTGTGGATCACCCGCATCAGCGCCGCCTGCAAGCTCAACGGCATCAACTACTCCAACTTCGTCCACGGTCTGAAGACCGCCGGCGTGGCCCTGGACCGCAAGATGCTGGCCGAGCTGGCCGTCAACAACCCCGCCGCCTTCACCCAGCTGGTGGAGATGGCGAAGAAGGCCTGAGACATATCTATAACAAGTCCCCGGTACACGGTACCGGGGACTTGTGCTTTATTCCGATGGGCCAATGGGAGCACCGGCGCCTGAAGGGGCGCGGAACTGCTTCACCCCCACGCACCGGTGGATGGGCACGCCCTCGGCGTAGAAGCGCTCCTCATAGTCGGTCATGACCCCTTGGGGGCCGGCGGCGTGGAGGTTGTCGGTGACTTCCCGCAGCTCATAGCCCGCTCTGGGGAACTCCCTCACGGAGAAGGAGAAGAGGGGGGCGTTGTCGGTCTTGAACTCTACCTGGCCGCCGTCCTTCAGCACCTGGCGGTACAGCTCCAGGAAGCCCCGGTGGGTCAGACGGCGCTTGGCGTGGGGATTGCGGGGCCAGGGATCGCAAAAGTTGATGTAGAGGCGGTCCGCCTCATCGGGGGCGAAGTACTCCGCCAGCAGCTCCGCGTCCCCCACCAGGAAGAACGCGTTTTTCAGCCCCAGCCCCGCGGCCCGCTCCATGGCCACCACCAAGGCGTCCGCCACCTTCTCGATGGCTACAAACAGGATATCCGGATGTTGGGCGGCGGTTTCGGCGGTAAATTTGCCCTTGCCGCAGCCCAGCTCCACCCGAAGCTCCTTCGCCTCCGGCATCAGCGTCTCCCGCCACCGGCCCCGGAGGGCGAAGCCGTCCTGGACGTACACCCGGCTGCACCGCTCCATGCGGGGGATGAGATTCTTCTTTTTGCGCATCCGCATCAGCGGGTCACCTCAATTTTAGCCTTCCTCCGCTAATTTGCGTCCCATCAGGACGCCCATGATGGAGGCCATCATCAGCCCACGGGTCCAGCCGCTGGAGTCGCCCAGACAGTGGAGTCCCTTGACGTTGGTGTTCAGATCCTCGTCCATCTTCACCCGGTTGGAGTAGAATTTCAGCTCCGGGGAGTACAGCAGGGTCTCGGTGGCCGCAAAGCCGGGCACCACCTGGTCCATGGCCTGGATGAAGTTGATGATGTTGATCATGGCCCGGTAGGGCATGGCGGCGGTGATGTCGCCGGCCACCGCGTCGGGCAGGGTGGGCTTCACGTTGGCAAAGGCCAGCTCCTTCTCCCAGGTCCGCTTGCCGTCCAGAATGTCCCCGAACCGCTGGACCAGGATGTGGCCCGCGCCCAGCATGTTGGTCAGCTCGCCCACCTTCTGGGCGTAGGCGATGGGCTGGTTGAAGGGGTAGGAGAAGTTGTGGCTGCACAGGATGGCCAGGTTGGTGTTGTCGCTCTTCAGCTCCTTGTAGCTGTGGCCGTTGACCACCGCCAGGTCGTTGTCGTAGTTCTCCTGGCTGACGAAGCCGCCGGGGTTCTGGCAGAAGGTGCGCACCTTGTTCTTGAAGGGCTTGGGATACCCCACCAGCTTCGACTCGTAGAGGACCCGGTTCACGGTCTCCATGACCTCGCTGCGGACCTCCACCCGGACGCCGATATCCACCGTGCCCGGCTGGTGGGCGATGTTGTGCTCCGCGCAGAGGCTCTCCAGCCAGTCCGCCCCCCGGCGGCCGGTGGCGATGACCGTGTGTTTGGCAAACACCTCCTGCTCCACCTTGCCGTTGCCAATGCGCACGCCCTTGCACACGTTGCCCTCCAGAATCAGGTCCGTGCACTCATAGCCGAACAAAATCTCCACGCCGCTCTCCAGCAGGTGCCGCTCGATGGCGTAGTACAGCGCCTGGGCCTTCTCGGTGCCCAGGTGGCGGATGGGGCAGTCCACCAGCTTCAAACCGGCCTGGATGGCCCGCTTGCGGATCTCCTTGACCTCCTCGGTGTTGCCCAGGCCCTCAATGTGAGTGTCCGCGCCGAACTCGAGGTAGATCTTGTCGGTGTAATCGATGGTCTCCTGGGCCTTCCTAGCGCCGATGAGATTGGGCAGGTCGCCGCCCACCTCGTAGCTGAGGGACAGCTTGCCGTCGGAGAAGGCCCCCGCGCCGGAGAAGCCGGTGGTGATGTGGCAGTAGGGCTTGCAGTTGACGCACTTGCCCACCTTGTTCTTGGGGCAGCGGCGGTTCTCCACCGCCTGGCCCTTCTCCACAATGAGGATCTTCTGCCTGCTTCCCTTCTTCAGCATCTCAATGGCGGTGAAGATACCGGCGGGACCCGCGCCGATGATGACCACGTCCTTGTTCATGGGGAAACCTCCTGATATGTAGTACAGTGAATGCCGGGCAGGACAGCCAGTAAAAAAGCAGCCCTAGGGCTGCCCTTCCGCAATGTTCCTCCGGGAACATGTCAAATGGCCATACCAGACAACAATAACACTATATCCGAACCGCCCCCCATTGTCAAGTGCGGTGCAGAAATTTTGGGGAGACGCGGGGATTTTTTCGGTTCCCTCCGGTATTTTGTCACAAAATATCCATCTTTTTGTCGCCAACCTTCCAAATCGTTTGTTGTGCTAAAAAATAGTGTGTGAAGAAATGTACAAAAAAGAAACGCGAAGTTTTACGTTTTGCCCAAACTTTTTGTGGAAAAATAGGTTGAATTCTGGAAAAATGATGGTATGATAGAAGCAGCGGAGCATGGGCGGGGCTCTATCCTGCCCACTCTGACAAATTGTGAGTAAATATCAGGAGGATACCAGCTATGAATGCGTATGTCGCCAGTGTGATTGAAAACGTCAAAAAAAA
This sequence comes from uncultured Oscillospiraceae bacterium, assembly GCA_947630395.1. GTDB lineage: Bacteria > Bacillota > Clostridia > Oscillospirales > Oscillospiraceae > Pelethomonas. The sequence continues at coordinate 3,369 of CANRHK010000103.1, read as the reverse complement.
GCACGGCAACGAGCCCGAGTTCGTCCAGACCGTCGAGGAGGTTCTGACCTCCATCGCCCCCATGATCGACAAGCACCCCGAGTATGAGAAGGCCGACCTGCTCAACCGGATCGTGGAGCCCGAGCGGATGTTCACCTTCCGCGTCGTCTGGATGGACGACAACGGCAACTATCACACCAATATCGGCTACCGCTGCCAGTTCAACGGCGCCATCGGCCCCTACAAGGGCGGCCTGCGCTTCCAGCCGAATGTCTATCCCGGTATCATCAAGTTCCTGGGCTTTGAGCAGATCTTCAAGAACAGCCTCACCGGCCTGCCCATCGGCGGCGGCAAGGGCGGCGCTGACTTCGATCCCGCCGGCAAGTCCGACGCCGAGATCATGCGCTTCTGCCAGAGCTTTATGACCGCCCTGTACCGCTACATCGGGCCCGACATCGACGTGCCCGCCGGCGACATGGGCGTGGGCGGCCGGGAGATCGGCTACCTGTACGGCCAGTACCGCCGCCTGAAGGGCGTGTGGGAAAACGGCGTCCTCACCGGCAAGGGCTTCAGCTACGGCGGCAGCCTGGTCCGCCCCGAGGCCACCGGCTACGGCGCCATGTACTACCTCCAGGAGGTCCTCAAGCACGAGGGCGAGGACATTAAGGGCAAGACCATCGCCTGCGCCGGCTTCGGCAACGTGACCTGGGGCATCTGCAAGAAGGCCATGCACCTGGGCGCCAAGGTGGTCACACTGTCCGGCCCCGACGGCTACATCTACGACCCCGAGGGCGTGTCCTCCAGCGAGGAGAAGGTCAACTACCTGCTGACCATGCGCAACAGCGGCCGCAACAAGGTCAAGGACTACGCAGATCAGTTCGGCGTGGAGTTCCACCCCGGCGAGAAGCCCTGGGGCGTGAAGGTGGATGTGGTGATGCCCTCCGCCATGCAGAACGACGTCCATATGGAGCACGCCAAGCAGATCGCGGCCAACGGCGTGAAGTACTACATCGAAGTGGCCAACATGCCCACCACCAATGACGCGCTGTTCTATCTGATGGAGCAGCCCGGCATGATCGTGGCCCCCTCCAAGGCCGTCAACGCCGGCGGCGTGGGCGTCAGTGCCCTGGAGATGAGCCAGAACAGTGAGCGCCTGGTGTGGACCGCCGACGAGGTGGACAGTCAGCTTCAGAAGATGATGGAGAACATTCACCGCGTCAGCATGGAGGCCGCCGAGGAGTACGGCCTGGGCTACAACCTAGTGGCCGGCGCCAACCTGGCGGGCTTCAAGAAGGTGGCCGAGGCCATGATGGAGCAGGGCATCTTCTAAGCCAAGACCGCAATGGAATACCAGCCCCCGGGAGTAGGACCGCCTATTCCCGGGGACTTTTAAAGTTTTGGCTGCTTTTCCGTGTCAGAGATGCTATCCTGTTTCGTCAGATGAAAAGGAGGCGTGTTCCATGAAAAGGCTTTTGTCAATCGCGCTGCTTGTCCTGCTGCTGATCCCGTCAGGCTGCGGAAACGGCAGGAATTGGTGGGAAAAGCTGGAGGGCAACGAGGCCGCGCTCCAGGAGGCGGCATACCAGGGGGAGGTCAACCGGCTGGAGGGCGTCACCATGACTCTGTCGGAGATAACCCCCACAGGCGTGGAGATCGTTTTTCTGAATACCCGCGATACAACGGCGACATATGGGGCGGCGTTTCAAATACAGCGCTTGGTGGATAGATACTGGGTCCCGGTGCCTGATGGACCTGATGGCTGGGATGAGTGGGGCCGCTATCTGCCCCAAGGCCAGGAGGAAAGATACAAGGAGGATTGGACCCATTCCTATGGGGGAGTTGCCGCCGGGCACATACCGGATACTAAAGAGCGTTTATTGTGTTCATGACGCATCCGACTACATGCTGGCAGCGGAATTTACAATCGAATGAAAGCAGAAGAGTGCGCCCCGGTCCCATGTGACCAGGGCGCACATTTATTTGCTTCGACGGGCAGTTTCTCCCGTCACCGGGCCGACGCAGTGAGAGCAGCGGCGCCCCAGGAGCGAGTATAAAAGTTCTTTTTGGTCACTTTTTCTTTCCAGAAAAAGTGACTATCCCCCTAGATACGCCTTCCGCACCTGGTCGCTGGCCATCAGCTCGGTACCGGTGCCGCTGAGGGAGATACGGCCCGTCTCCAGCACGTAGGCCCGGTCCGCCACGCTCAGCGCCGCCTGGGCGTTCTGCTCCACCAGGAGGATGGTGGTGCCGGCGGCGTGGAGCTCCTTGATGATGCCGAAAATCTGCTCCACCAGGATGGGGGCCAGCCCCATGGACGGCTCGTCCAACATCAGCAGCTTGGGCTTGCTCATCAGAGCGCGGCCCATGGCCAGCATCTGCTGCTCACCGCCGGACAGGGTGCCGGCGATCTGGTTTTTCCGCTCCAGCAGCCGGGGGAAACGCTCGTACACGTCTTTCAGCGCCGGGGCGATGGCGCTCTTGGGCTGGGTGTAAGCGCCCATCTCCAGATTCTCCTCCACGGTCATCTGGAGAAACACCCGGCGGCCCTCCGGCACCTGGGCCAGACCGTGCTCCACCACCTTGTAGGCGGGGACGCCCTTCAAATCCTTGCCCATGAAGGTCACGGACCCGGTGCGGGGGTGGAGCAGGCCGGACACGGTGTTCAGCACCGTGGACTTGCCCGCGCCGTTGGCCCCGATGAGGGTGACAATCTCGCCCTCGCTCACCTCAAAGGAGACGCCCTTCACGGCGTGAATGCTGCCGTAGTATACGTGGATGTCGTCCACCTTCAACAGTGCCGCCATGTTACGCCTCCTTCTTCTTGCCCAGGTAGGCCTCGATGACCACCGGGTTGGCCTGGATCTCCTCGGCGGTGCCCTTGGCGATAATCCTGCCGAAGTTCAGCACGCAGATGCCCTCGCAGACACCCATGACCAGGCTCATGTCGTGCTCTATGAGCAGCACGGCGGTGTGGAAGGTGTCGCGGATTTTCACGATGTTCTCCATCAGCTCTGCCGTCTCCGAGGGGTTCATGCCCGCCGCCGGCTCGTCCAGCAGCAGCAGGCTGGGGTTGGTGGCCAGGGCCCGGACAATCTCCAGCCGGCGCTGGGCACCGTAGGGCAGGGAGCCGGCCTGGTGGCTGGCCAGATCCTGCATGTCGAAGAGGCTCAGCAGCTCCAGGGCGCTCTCGTGGGCCAGCTTCTCCTTCTTCCAGAAGCTGGGCAGGCGGAAGACTCCCTCCGCCGCCGAGTAGCGGATCTGGTTGTGGAGGCCCACCTTCACGTTCTCCTCCACCGTCAGGTTGGAGAACAGACGGATGTTCTGGAAGGTCCGGGCCACGCCCATGCGGTTGATCTGGGGGGTGGTCTTGCCGGCGGTGTCCATGCCGTC
>CANRHK010000102.1 GCA_947630395.1 uncultured Oscillospiraceae bacterium | reverse complement strand
GTTTCCGGGTGGAGTGTTTCGTAAATCTTCTTCCGTCGCAACAACAGGTTCCCATAGTCCACGGGCGGCAAGTTGGCGTGGACAAAATTCTCGTCGATCTCCGCCAGTTCCGCTTGCAAGCCACGCAGGCCGCTGACCGTACATTCGATCTCTGCCCACCCCAGCAGCTTCGCCGCCTCCAGCCGATGTAATCCGGCGATCAGGGTGTGTCCATCGTCCACGGTGATAGGGTTCAGCAGGCCGACTTCTGAAATGCTGTCTGCAATTTCCCGCACATCCTCCACTCTGGCCTCCCGCCGCCCGGGGCGGGTCTTGATCTCGCTGATTGGCAACAGCACAGTCTCACCTCGTCTCTTGGTTCATTTCAGCCGGATGGAACACCAAGGAGCATAAAGGCATTTATGGCCCCAGGTCTTACATCCGGCAGTTCGTGTGATAGGGACCGCGCCGGTCCGGTTTGCGCCCACATACTGTGAAGGGGTGTGACCGGCGCGGTCCTCAGTTTTCTCTTTCATGCAAAACATTTGCCGTATTATCAAGTGGCTGGACCACTCTACTGCTCGTCCCCGGCATGGGAATATGTGAGCACGCCTGCGGCAGACAGGCGGCGCGATGCCGACGGACGGTGGCGGCAGGTGACTAAGCTGCCCAGGCCAATCCCACAGCATCCCCCTTTTACCCTGCGGTACGGGTCAAATGCGCATTGCTCCATCACGCTTCGGGCGCGGCCAAGCGCCGGTCAACAGGTCCAGGGTCCCGCTCGTACCTTTGATGCTATCGTTTTAACGGGCAGGAGAGAAGAGAGATCACCCCCTTCGTTCCTCTCCTAGCCCGCAGGCAGTCGTCGCGTCTGGACTGTACCGTGATGGTGCGGTTGCTCACATACTGATATGAACGGGAGCCTGTCCCGCTGTTTTTCAAGGTGCGTGTCAGGGAGCAAGCTGAAAGATGATACTGCTGATCGTGGCCAAATCTTCACCGTCAAGCTGGGCGCTCAATCGGACGAGCAGATTCATCTGCTTTTTGTTAAGGGTCCTACGGTACGGATAGTAGTTGTCCGAGACTTTGACACCACCACCGTATCGGCCACAGACAGTTTCAATAGGGTAAGAACACATAAGCGCTGCGATGTCATAGCGGATCGTCCGCTTGCAGACATGAAACTCGCGGGCCAGATTGTCGTATGTATCATGTCGTCTGAGACACAATACTGCCAACAGCCTCTTCCGACGCTCTGACATGCTCATGTGTTTTCCCTCCTTTCTGTTGCTCTCTGAGGGTAATAGTACATGGTAACGTGGCAAGGCCCGTGCCACGTTAAAAAAGTTTTCTGAAAAAATAACGTGTTCAAGCGCAGCACCTCCGAAGATTTGAAAAGCAGGGATTTTCAAACCTTCGGGGGGTGGCCCGCGACAGCGGGAGAAAATTGTAAATCCTTTGTGAAATTTGGGATTTTGGGGCCAAAACAGCCGAAATAGCGAGAAATAATGAATTTTGTTCGACAGTTTCTCCCTATATTCCCCATCGGATTTTGGAGAATACAAGGAGAAGCCGTCGAAAAAAGAAAGAGGCGCGGACAACCATGCGGTTGTCCGCGCCTCTTTCCGTCGTCTATGTTGTTTTCTGATTTCTGCCGGTAATCGCGGTCGGCCCCAAAGGAAAAGTATCGCCTCCAACTGTCACCACCGCACCATTCACACAAACCAATCACATCACCGCAACAATGCTTTACGAGTTAACCCCCTGGCTAAATTGACTTGCGGTAGAGCTGCCGGTGATATGATGGCCGGTGTTAATAACAACGATGCTGCTATTCTTTGTCGCTCAGCATCCGCTCCGCTTCGTTTTTGCCTTTGCCATGTCGTTGACGCTCTGCACATTCCCCTGGTGTTTCTTCTCCGCCACCGGAATACCCATCAGCGTAAATGCCTTTCTCCAACTGCCGCCCAAGGTGTTGAGCAGGCAGCGCGTCTCATTGGACAGAGTTTCCGGTCGTATCGGCTGTCCGCTTTTTCGTACCTTCTCACAAATAGCCTCTACCGCTGTCCGTTGTTCCGCCGTGGCAGGTGTCCCCTTGGCTTCATATTGCTCCAGCAGCGGCGCAACGGATACCCGTGACGGCCAGTCCGGGGGACACAGCCGCTTTGCCGCCCGCTGTTTATACAGGGTTCGCGCCCGGAATTTTACTACGTTCATGGACCCGTAGCGCCAGGACAGATACTTTCGGTAGATCACATAGACACGGTCAAAATCCGGGGTATGGCCGGGGCGGTCCATGGTAGCCAGTACAGGCTCGAACAGCTCCCGCTCCGTCAGGCTGGAGAGGATCTGTTCCCCTGTCCCGGTATGGGGGTCAAAATATGCCCACACTTCCGGATCGCATTGGCCGTATTCGCCGGTTGCCGCCGCCTCAGCCGCCAGTTCCGCCAGCCACTCCCGGTATTCCTGGAGCTGTTTTGGACTCAGCGGGGTAGGGTCTATCTTTTTCACCATGTTATCTGTCCTCCACCAATCCGTATTTGACCTTGATTCTGTCCAGCTTCTCCAGCATGGGCTCGGAGGCAAACCACAGAAACAGCGCCGTGGCCGCCGCCTGCACACAGTCGAAGGGGAAGCCGGTGACGTAGTAGGTCATGATGATCTTCCAGTTGAACTCGTTGGCCCATATGAGGGCCGAGGCCGGATTCATGATACCGCCGTAGATCACTACTGCGGCAATCGCGCCAAAGACGCACAGGGCGGCCCGGCTCCGCCGCAGCAGTCCCTTTCGGAACAGTACCCCCGCCAGGAACCCGATGATCCCCATGGCGAACATCTGCCACGGCGTCCACGGTCCCTGGGAGAACATCACATTGGAGGCCAGCATGGTCATGGCCCCCACCAGGAAGCCCGCCTCCCCGCCGAACGCCACGCCGGTGATAATCGTCAGCGCCATCACCGGCTTGAACTCCGGCAGCATGAACAGGGCCGCCCGGCCCGCCACGCCCAGGGCGCACAGCACCGCGATCACCACCAATTCCCTGGCCTGGGGCTTTCTTCCCTCGAAGATGAGGAAGAACGGCAGCATCGTCTCCAGAAGAATCAGCAGGGCGATGAAGTAATACTTCCTCCCGCCCAGGTAGTACACCCCTACGAGCAGCGTCAGCGGAATCAGCAGCAGAATGAGCCCCGCCGCCAGGAGGGTGCGCCTGGTCAGCTTCTGCTTCTCCCTGGGCGTCTGGACAACCACAGGCGGCGCGGCCCTCCTGCCGATGGTCAGGGCCATGACCGCCAGCGCCGCGAGAAACACGGCGTACAGCCGGATCTGTCCCTCCGCTATGGCGGTCGTGCCGGTGGGCTGGACCAGCTGGGAGAGGTCCGTGACGCGGGCGGCCTGTATAAAGATGGCCGCCGCTATACCGCCGGACACCGCCGCCAGGACCTTCCGCCAACGGGGCAGGGGTTTGGGCGTCCAGTCCGCGCTGCCCACCGCCGGCGGGGGGAAGGCTTCGCCGCCGTCCTCCGGCAGCTCCGGCTCCCCGGGCGGCTCCCCGCCGCAGGAGAGGATGGCGTCGCTCACTGTCACCGCCTCCGGCAGTACGCCCCGGCACATACGGTTGGTGGCCGTGGTGTAGAAGCTGTTGCCGGAGAAGAAGGCTCTGGGGGCCGCCTCCGTGACGATGCCCCCGTCGAAGAACAGGGCGCAGCGGTGGGCGTACTGGGCGCAGAACTCAATGTCATGGCTGACCATAAGGACGCTGACGCCCTGGCGGAGAAGCGCCCGCAATATCTCCGCGAACACCTGCTTGAACTCCGCGTCCAGCCCTTTGGTGGGCTCGTCCAGCAGCAGGATCTCCGGCCCCAGCAGCAGCACCTTGGCCAGCGCCGCCCGCTGCTGTTCGCCTCCGGACAGGTCGTAGGGGTGCCGGTCCAGCAGTTCCTCCAGGCGGCACAGCTTCACCACCCGGGCGGCCTTGGCCTCCCGGACGGCTTTATCCCTATCCGGCAGGATCTCCAGCAGGTCCTCCCGGACGGTTTTCTTCACAAACAGCGCCTGGGGATTCTGCGGCAGGACCCCTACGGTGCCGCTGACCTTCCGCTCCCCCCGGTAGGGCTTCTGTATCCCCGCGATCAGCTTCAGCGTGGTAGTTTTTCCGGTACCATTGCCGCCCAGCAGGGCCAAAAACTCGCCCCTGCGCAGCTCCAGCGACAGGCCCTTCACCACGTCGGGCAGGTCCTTCTCATATCTGAACCACAACTCCCGGCAGGAAACGACGGGGTCCTTTTCATAGGAATAGATTTTTTCTTCGGGGAGGGCTTGCAGCGGGTGGTCCTCCGCATATTTCTGAAGCCAGTCCCGGCCCTCCCGCACCGTGACGGGACAGGCCGTGCCCTCTCTGTCGCAGGCCGCCCAGATCCGCATGGGCGCGGGCATGGCCAGAAACATGGCGTGGCCCTCGTTCTTCAGCCGCTCTCCCACCTGGGCCGGAGTGCCGGTACAGAGGATACGTCCGTGGTCCATCACCGCCGCACGGCTGGCCAGGGGAAACGCTTCCTCCAGCCGGTGCTCGGTGAGAATAATGGTGGTGCCCAGCTCCCGGTTGATGCGCCCCAGCACCGCCAGGAAGTCGGACGCCGCGATGGGGTCCAGCTGGCTGGTGGGCTCGTCCAGGATCAGCGCCCTGGGCTGCATGGCCATGATGGCGGCCAGATTCAGCAGCTGCTTCTGCCCGCCGGACAGCTCGGTCACATTCTTATAGAACCAGGTCTGGATGCCGAAGAAGGAGGCCATCTCCGCCACCCGGCGGCGGATGGTGGGGGTGTCATACCCCAGGCTCTCCAGGCCGAAAGCCAGCTCATGCCACACCTTGTCGGTGACGATCTGATTGTCCGGGGATTGCTGCACGAAGCCGATCTTCTCGCTCTGCTCCCGCTGGTCCAGGCTGTCCAGGGCCCGGCCCTCAAAGAGAATCTCCCCTGTCCGCCTCCCGTGGGGGGCCAACACGGTCTTGAGCTGGCGCAGCAGCGTGGACTTTCCGCAGCCGGAGGGGCCGCACAGGACCAGAAACTCCCCGCGCTCCACCGTTAGACGCAGGTTGTCCAGGGCCTTCGCCCGCTGCTCCGGGTAGGAGAAGGTCAGGTTGTTGATTTGGAAAACGCTCATGCTTGCTCCTTCAGCAGCAGGCCGCCCACCGTCATCATGTAGGCCGGCACGGTGTTGTCCTGTATCCACAGGAGGGGTTTTTGCAGATATTGGCTGGCGGTGCGTCCCACGTCGCCGCCCAGGGCCTCAATAGAGTACCGCATCCGCTCCGGGAACCGGCAGGGTGCGCCGTCCAGGCGGGTACAGCGCTGGCAGCGGGTACAGCTGCCGCCGGACAGGGCCAGGGCGCCGGGGTTGGCCCGCTCCAGCTCCAGAAGTTCCTCCAGCAGCCGGTCCCGCTCCACAGGGAGCGCCCGCAGCATCCCCTCCAGGTCCATATCCTCTCCGGGGAGCAGCACCAGCGCCACAAGCCGGAGACGGTCATACCGGCCCCAGATCTCCATGGGGTCAAAGTCAAAGGGTGCGCAGGACCAGTGGGCGCCGTAGTTGGGGCACTCCCGGCAGAAGGCCAGAAACTTGGGCACATCCACGCAATCGGTCAGATACTCCGCCAGCGGCACCTCGTTCTCCAGCCGCTGGACCGTATAGCCGTTTCTCTCCAGGTTGTTGTTTTTCATGGCATATCCTCCGCAAGCCGGGCCCATATTCTGTCCTCCCACCGGTTCATGACCACCGGCGTGAGGCACATGGCCAGATAGCACACCTGCCACGCCACTGTCAAAGGCCCCGGGGCCGCCCCCTTCATGGTGGGGTAGTACCGCCAGGAGAGTCCACCGGCCAGCACTCCGGAAAACAGGAACACACCGCAGAAGCACAGCCAGCCCAAGGCCATTTTATCCCGGCCATCCATCCGGTAGATGGAGAACGCCGTCCGGCCCGGCAGGCCATACCCCCGGCTTTTCATGCTGTCCGCCGTTTCTATCGCGTTCTCCAAGCTCCAGGTGACCATGATGGACAGGATTGTCGCCGCCTTGCGGAGTCGCTGAAAGACGCTCCCCTCGGACACATCCCGCCCCGCGCACCGCTGGGCCTCCGTCACTACGGCGAACTGGGCCCGAAACTTGGGCACAAACCGCAGGGTCATGGAGAGAATCAGACTCATGGCCGGGATGACACGGCCAAAGAGATACACGAACTTGTCCGAGGTCATGACCGCGGTGTAGCAGCTGAACCACAGAAGCACCGCCGACAGCATCACGGCGGCACCCAGGCCGTAGGCCATGCTCTCCAGCGTCAGGGGGTTGCCCGAGGGCAGATAGGTGAGGATGGTGGCCCCCTGGTGGTTGAACGCCGGGTTGATGACGGCCGCCACGAGGGCCATGGGCAGCAGATACAGAAGGCTGGCGCGCACCGCCTTCTTCCCGTTCAGATACACCGCGTAGGCCAGCGCGGAAACCAGGGAAACCGCCTGGAACACCGGGTGGGTCAGGCACATGGTAAAGGCCAGCACCAGCGCGAAATACAGAAAGTTCACCAGCGGATGGCAGCCGGAAAACGCGTCTCGGCTCCGCATATTAGCCACCCAGGGCGTTTCTGCCGCCGATGTCGCTGCCCAGGTCGCAGGTGTACAGCCACTCCACCACGTCGCCGTCCTTCAGCTCATACCGGCTGCATCCGTAGTTGGGGAACCAGCCGTTGACCTTGTACATCCAGCCGGACTGCTCCCCGCAGTCAAACTCATAGAGGTTGTGGATGCCCTCGATGTAGGCGGAGTTGTAGGCGGGGGTATCGCTGAACTCCATGTGGATCTTCTGCTGCTTGCAGGTCCGTTGGAGGATGTTGAACACGTTCTCCCCCTCATAGAAGGTGACGGCAACAGGGGCAAGTATGACGCCGTCCCCCGGCACCAGCTCCACCTTGTCCGGGTCCAACCAGTCTATGTGGCTCAGGATGGTGTCGCAACGGATGGACAGGGTGCAGGTGTGCTGCTCGCCGGTGATTTCCGCGTCCTGGGGTTCCACGGGGAGAGGCTTGCCCTCCGGCACCGGGTCGGTCTGGTACTGGTCCTTCCCCGTTTCCGGGTCAATGGCCATGCCGCCCTGGCCGGAGTCGTTTTTGTTCCCCTCCGGGGACTGCTGGGCTCCCTCATTGTTCTTATCCCCGCCGGTCTGTCGGGCGTCTCCGCCGTCCTCCGGCAAATTCCCATCCTGGCCCTCCTGGGACTGCCCAGCGGGGTCCTTGTCCTCCGGACTGTCCGGCGTCTGCGCGCCGCCGCCATCCTGCTGGCCTCCGTTTTGGTTGTCCTGCCGGTCCCCGCCGCCGGGCTGCTGCGAATCCCCGCCGTTCTCCGCCTGACTGCTGCTCCCGCTGCCGCCGCCCGCCGTCCAGCCCTGGAGGCCGGGGGCGTTTCCGCCGTACCAGAACGCAAACGCCAGCACCACCACGATCACCACCGGCGCCAGGACCTTCCACTTGTGTTTCTTCCACCAATTCATTTTCCCTTTTCCTCGCTCCTGTCGTTTTGCCGGAAAACCGCAGCCGCCGGGTGAAATACTCGGCGCCGCGGAATCCCTGGGTGGATGGCTCGTCTCTTACAGCAGTTCGCCCTTCTCCAGCAGCTTGTAGAGCATCTGCGCCATCTCACAGCGCCGGATGGCCTCCTTGGGCTGGATATTCAGCACAGAGTCATCCAGAATGCCGTCCCGGTAGCACACCGCGAGGCCGGGCCTGGCCCATTGGGCAACGGTGGTATAGTCGCCGAACTGCGCCAGCATATTCCGCACCGCGCTGTCGCTCATCCCCGTGTCGATGCCGCACAGCTTGGCCGCGCGGGCCACCATGGTGGCGGCCTCCTGCCGGGTGACAGTGCCCTCCGGGTTGAACCTGCCGCCGCCCACGCCGTCAATGATGCCGTAGGTGTTGGCCGTGCCCACCTCGCCGGCATACCACGCCTTGGAGGACACATCCTTGAAGCTGTTGTTCGCCTTGGGCGTCAGGCCCAGGGCGCGCACCACCATGGCCGCGAACTCCGCCCGGGTCATTTTCGCATCGGGGGCAACCTGTGTTGCCGTCCGGCCTTCCAGAACGCCGCGGGCCGCCAGGGCCTCAATGGCCGTCTTGTTGGGGTGGGAGGCGGGCACGTCGGAAAAGGTCTTACCGGGGTTGGTAACGGCCAGCTTCTTCACATCCGGATTTTTGCCGGAGAGACCGGTGGCACCGCCGGTATTGCCGGAGACATGGATGGTCA
>CANRHK010000101.1 GCA_947630395.1 uncultured Oscillospiraceae bacterium | reverse complement strand
AAGCCCTACATGAACATGGCCATGATCCTGGGCCTGTTCCCCGGCTTCATGTCCATGGTGGCCGTGTACTTCATCCTGAAGGCCGTAGGCCTCACCGAGGGCAACCTGATCCGCTTCGCCCTGGTGCTGTGCTACTCCGGAGGCGCGGCGTTGGGGTTCCAGATAGCCAAGGGCTTCTTCGACACCACGCCCTACGCCATTGACGAGGCGGCCATGCTGGACGGCTGTACACGCTGGCAGATATTCACCAAGATTACCTTGCCGCTGTCCAAGCCCATCGTGATCTACACGGTGCTGACCGCCTTCATCGGCCCCTGGGTGGACTTCATCTTCGCCAAGGTCATCTGCCGCGCCAATGCCGACCAGTACACGGTGGCCATCGGCCTGTGGCGGATGCTGGAGAAGGAGTATATTGACAACTGGTATACCTCCTTCGCCGCCGGCGCGGTTCTGATCTCCATCCCCATCGCCATCCTGTTCCTGAAGCTCCAGAAGTACTATGTGAACGGGACTGCCGGCGCTGTCAAAGGATAATTCTCCTCCCCTTCTCTTGGGGGCAGTTCCGCCCGGAACTGCCCCCTACTTTTTCTTGAAAGAAAAAGTAGGCAAAAAGAACTTTACTGTCGCTCCCGCATCTCTGCTTGTCCGGCCCGGCCGCACGGTGACGATACAGCCGTCTGCCCTGGTAGCATAAACCGGGGTGCGGGACAAAATTCCAGTCTCTCCCACGGAACCCCCTTGACTGAATCCACCGGAAGGGAGTATAAAGTAGCTATGGAACAGAGAGTAAGTACCAATCAAATATGCATGAAAGACTGGTTCGACTCACCGGCGTTTCAGCGCGCCTACCACTGCGATGCGGCCCTGGGGGCCTTTCTGGCGCCCGGCGGCACGGTGTTCCGCCTGTGGGCTCCCACGGCGGAGCGGGTAGTGTTGCGCCTTTTTCAGGAGGGCACCGGCGGCGCTCCCCGGCAGGAGCTGGGCCTCACACGGGAGGAAAAGGGCCTCTGGACCCTCCGGGTGCCGGAGAATCTGGACGGCGTCTACTACGACTACCTGGTGACGGTGGACGGCGTGACCCGCCGCACCGCCGATCCCTACGCCCGCGCCTGCGGCCTCAACGGGAATCGCAGCATGGTGATCAACCTGGCCCGCACCGATCCCGAGGGCTGGGAGGCCGACGTCCCCCCGCCCCTCCCGCCGGAGACGGTCATCTATGAGATCCATGTCAAGGACTTCTCCTGGGATACGGCCTCCGGCGTGAAACCCCAGTGGCGGGGTAAATTCAAGGCCCTCACCCAGACCGGCACCACCCTGAACGGCGACGGCGTCCACCCCACGTGCCTGGACTACCTGAAAACCCTGGGCGTCACCCACGTCCAGCTGATGCCCTCCTTTGACTACGGCTCTGTGGACGAGGGCGGAGACCCGGAACAGTTCAACTGGGGCTACGACCCGGTGAACTACAACGTGCCCGAGGGCTCCTACGCCACCGACCCCAGGGACGGCGCGGTGCGCGTCCGGGAACTGAAGGAGGCCGTCCAGGCCCTCCACCGGGCGGGGCTGCGGGTCATCATGGACGTGGTGTACAACCACACCTATCATCTGGACTCCTGGCTGTGGCGGACCGTGCCCTGGTACTACTACCGGCAGAACGAGGACGGCCCCCCCTCCGCCGGTTCCGGCTGCGGCAACGACCTGGCCACCGAGCGCAGCATGTGCGCAAAATACATCCTGGACTCCGTCCTCTACTGGGCGGAGGAGTACCACATCGACGGCTTCCGCTTCGACCTCATGGGCCTGCTGGACGTGGAGCTGATGAACCGCATCCGCGCCACCCTGGACAGCCGCTATGGCCGCGGGGAGAAGATGATGTTGGGTGAGCCCTGGTCCGCCGGCGGCACAGCCGCCCGCCCCGGCACCGTCCTGGGCGACTGGTCCGGCGTCAGGCGGATGGACGGTCACATCGCCGTCTTCTGCGACGCCACCCGGGACGCGGTGAAGGGCGGCCTGTCCCGCCCAGACGCCAGGGGCTTTGTCAACGGCGGCGGCCTGGACGCGGAGAAGCTTGCCTGCTGCCTCCGGGGCTGGGCCGGGAGGAACACCCTGGCCCCCTCCCAGACCGTCAGCTACCTCTCCGCCCACGACGACTGGACCCTCTGGGATCGGCTGGTGCTGACCCTGGACAGGGCCCGCCGCTTCGACGCCCTCACCCCGGAAGTGCTGCGGGCCAACCGCCTTGCGGCGGCCATCAACCTCACCTGTCAGGGCAGTCTCTTCCTCCTCTCCGGGGAGGAGTTCGGCCGCACCAAGCAGGGCGTCAGAAACACCTACAACGCCCCCCTGTCCCTCAACCGCCTGGACTGGAACCGAGCCTGGGAGAATCGGGCGCTGGCGGACTACTATCGGGGTCTCCTGGCCCTCCGGAAACAGCTCCCCGGTCTCTGCGACAAGTCCACCCTGGCGGCGGCCCGGCTTCTCCGGGTGGCGGCCCCGGCCCGGGACTGCGCGGCGGTGCTGCTGGACAACAGCGGCGACAGCCCCTGGCGGAGGCTGTTCCTGGCATACAACGCCGGGGAGACGAAGGTCTCCCTGGACCTGCCGGAGGGGTCGTGGGATCTGCTGGCGGACGGGGATTCCAGCACCCGCTGGCAGTCCCCAACGGAGGCCACCGGCCCCGTCACACTGCCGCCCGTGTCCGCCCTGATTTTAGGCCAGAAATAACGCGGGAAACCGACATAGATGGAATTTATATTTGACAAACAGGATATCCCCACTCTGGCGGAGGCGGAGTCCCACTGCTGGCTGCTGACCAACGGCCTGGGGGGCTACGCCTCCACCTCGGCGGCGTTCTCCGTCACCCGCTGTGACCAGGGCCTGCTGACGGCGGCGGTGGAGGCCCCCGGCCGCCGGGTCTCCCTGGTCCACCGCCTGTCGGAGACGCTGACGGTGGGCGGCAGGACGGAGTATCTCTCCGCCCAGACCTTCGCCGGCGGCACGCCGCCGGAGAGCGGCTTCCAGAATTTGACATGTTTCACGTGGAACGTTTGTTCTGCATGGAATTACCAGGTGGGCACCGTCCGGGTGGAGCGCCGGTGCGCCATGGCCCACGGGGAGAACACGTCGGCGGTCCTCTACCATGTTGAGAACGGGGAAGCGGCGCCCTGCACCCTCCGGGCGACGCCCTTCTTCCAGTTCTGCCCCAAGGGGGAGCCTCCCCAGGAGAAGCCTGCCCTCCGCTATGCGCCGGGCAGAGTCACCGCCAACGGCTGCACCGTCTATCTCCGCACCAACGGCGAACTGACGGAGACGCCCCCCGCCTGGGAGCTTCTGGCCTACCCCGACGACGCCAGGGACGGCCGCGTCCCCTCCGGCTACGCCGCCGCCTGCTGCGCGGCGGAGATGTCCGTCCCCGCCGGAGAGAGCGCCGGCTTTGAGATCGTCTTTTCTACCCAGCCAGTGACCGCCGCCGGCGAGGACGTTCTGGCGGGCATGGAGGCCCGGCAGAAGGCTCTGGATCGCCGGACGGGCTTCCGCGACCCCATCGCCCGGCAGCTGGCCCGGGCCGCCGGCGCCTTTCTCTCCCGCCGGGACTCCACCGGCGGCGAGACCGTCATCGCCGGCTATCCCTTCTTCGCCGACTGGGGACGAGACACTATGATCGCCCTGCCGGGCTGCGTGCTGGCTACCGGCCAATACGGCGCGGCAAAGAGCATCCTCCGCACCTTCCTGGCCTACGAGCGGGACGGCCTGGTGCCCAACCTGTTTCCCGAGGGCGGGGCGGAGCCCCGGTACAACACCGTGGACGCGGCCCTGCTGCTGATCAACTGCGTCTGGCTCTACTACCGGCGCACCGGGGACGCCGCCTTTGTCCGGGAGGCCTGGCCGGTGCTGCGGCGCATCGTGTCGGCATATCAGAAAGGCACCCATCATGCCATCGGCATAGACTCGGACGGCCTGATCCACGCCGGGGCGGGCCTGGATCAGGTGACCTGGATGGACGTGTGCGTGGACGGCGTCCTGCCCACCCCCCGCCACGGCAAGCCGGTGGAGATCAACGCCTACTGGTACAACGCCCTGTGTATCCTCCGGGAGCTGGCCCCCCTGGCGGGGGAGAGCAGGGAGGACTGGGGCGCTCTGGCGGAACGGGTCAGGGCCTCCTTTGTGAAGTCCTTCTGGATGGAGGACAAAGGCTATTTGAAGGATGTAATCTCCGGCACTGCCGCCGACAATCAGATCCGGTGCAACCAGATCTGGGCGGTGTCCATGCCCTTCACCATGCTGGCCCCCGAACAGGAAAAGAAAGTGGTGGAGACGGTATACCGCCACCTCTGGACGTCCCGGGGTCTGCGAACCCTGTCCCCGGAGGACCCGGAGTTCCAACCCTTCTACGGCGGTGTGCAAAAGGAGCGGGACATGGCCTACCACCAGGGCACGGTGTGGCCCTTCCCGCTGGGGGCGTTCTATCTGGCATATCTCAAAGTGCATGAGAACAGCCCCGCCGCCGTCCGCCAGGTGCGGCAGTGGCTGGCGCCCATGGAGGACATCCTTCGGGAGGGCTGCGTGGGGCAGCTGCCGGAGATATACGACGGCTTGAACCCCGGCCCCTCCAGGGGATGCTTCGCCCAGGCCTGGAGCGTGGGGGAGCTCCTGCGGGTGTACGAGGCGCTGGAGGAAATCGAATAGGAGGATCGCAATCATGCTTGACAAAACCAAACGCGGCTGGTGGAAATCGGCTGTTTTCTACCAGATCTACCCCAAGAGCTTCCAGGACACCGACGGCGATGGCATCGGTGATATCCCCGGCATCATCGCCCGCCTGGACTACCTGGAGAAGCTGGGCATCGACGGCATCTGGCTGTCCCCGGTGTACGCCTCCCCCCAGGCGGACAACGGCTACGACATCTCCGACTACCGGGCCATCTGGACTCCCTTCGGCACCATGGAGGACATGGAGCGGCTGATTGCCGGGGCCAGGCGCCGGGGCATCTCCATCATCATGGACCTGGTGCTGAACCACACCTCAGACCAGCACCGCTGGTTCCGGGAGGCGCTGAAGGGCCGGGACAACCCCTACCACGACTACTACATCTGGCGGGACGGCGCCCCGGATCGGCGCCCCAACGACATGCGGGCTACCTTCGGCGGCCCCGCCTGGGACTGGGCGCCGGAGGTGGGCCAGTGGTACTTCCACCAGTTCGCCCCCCAGCAGCCGGATCTGAACTGGGAGAACTCCAAGGTGCGGCGGGAGCTGTACGGCATGATCCGCTTCTGGGTGGACAAGGGAGTGGAGGGATTCCGGCTGGACGTCATCGACGGCATCGCCAAGGAGCCGGACCGGGGAATCACCAGCCGGGGCCCCATGCTCCACACCTACATCCGGGAACTCAGCCGGGAGGCCTTCCGGGAGGAGGGCCTGGTCACCGTGGGGGAGGCCTGGAGCGCCGATGTGGAGGAGGCAAAGCTCTACAGCGACCCCTCGGGCCGGGAGCTGAGCATGGTGTTCCAGTTTGAGCACAACTTCGCGGACTGCCGCCCCGGCGGGGAGAAGTGGGATCTGGCCCCCCTGGACCTGCCCAGGCTGAAAAAGTGTCTGGAGCACTGGCAGAGGGGGCTGTACGGCCAGGGCTGGAACAGCCTCTTCTGGGACAACCACGACCTGCCCCGGATCGTCTCCCGGTGGGGGGACGAGGGGACGTACCGGGTTCAGTCCGCCAAGATGCTGGCCGCCGCTCTCCACGGCATGCAGGGCACCCCCTACATCTACCAGGGCGAGGAGATCGGCATGACCAACATCCGCCTGCCTATTGAGGAATATGAGGATTTGGAGACCCTGAATCTGTACCGGGAGCGGCTGGAGCAGGGCTATCCGGCGGCGGAGGTGCTGGCCTCCATTCATGCCCGCAGCCGGGACAACGCCCGCACCCCCATGCAGTGGTCGGCGGAGAAGAACGCGGGATTCACTACGGGGACGCCATGGTTTGCGGTGAACCCCAACTACCGGGAAATCAACGTCCAAGCGGCTTTGGATGACCCAGACTCCGTTTTCTACTTCTACCAGAAGCTCATCGCTCTGCGGAAGCAGTACCACGTGTTCCGGGAGGGGGATTTCACCCTGCTGGACCCTGAGAATGAGGAGGTGTTCGCCTATCTCCGGGGAACGGAGACAGAACAGCTGCTGGTGGTGTGCAATTTCACCGGCGAGACTGTGGACTGGCCGCTGCCGGAGGAATTTGCCGGGGCGGAGATGCTGATCTCCAACTACGGCGGCGCGCCCCGGGGGGCGTTGCGACCTTATGAGGCCGTTATGCTCTACCGGAGGGCGGCGGAATGAGCCGCTGGCGGGACTGCGTCTTTGACCTCTACGGCACTCTGGTGGATATCCGTACCGATGAGGAGGCCCCCCAGCTGTGGGAGGCCATGGCGGAACACTACCGGCGGCGGGGGGCGGACTACGTCCCGGAGGAACTCCGCGCCGCCTATCTGCGCGCTGTCCGGGAGCTGGAGTGGGATGCCGCGCCGGTGCGCCGGGATGTCCATGAGGCCCACCCGGAGATTCAGATTGAATTTGTTTTCCAGCGGCTCTACCGGGACAAGGGCGTGGAGGCTGGGCTGCCCCAGGCCTTGGAAACCGGGCGGCGGTTCCGGCGGCTCTCCACGGAGTACCTCCGCCTCTATCCAGGGGGCCGGGAGCTGCTGAAGGCGCTGCGGGAGAACGGACAGCGGGTGTGGCTGTTATCCAACGCCCAGGGTATCTTCACCCGGGACGAGCTGGACCGGCTGGGCATCGCTGGGCTGTTTGATGGCATTTACCTGTCCTCGGACTATGGCTGCAAGAAGCCGGACCGGCGGTTTTTCGATGTGCTTCTGAAAGGGGAGCACATCGACCCGGCGGGGGCCGTCATGATCGGCAACGACGGCCTCTGCGATATCCAGGGCGCCAGGGCGGCGGGGCTGGCCGCCATCTACATCCGCTCCAACATCTCCCCAAGGGAGCCGCTGCCGGAGGCGGATTATGTGCTGGAGGAGATGGATCTTCCCCGCGTGGGGGAGCTCCTGCTGTCATAGGACAGCAAAGGATAGAAAAGGGTAGAAAGACGCCTGTTTCCCGGAGAGGGGAAACAGGCGTCTTGCATAGGGTTGGGGTATTACTTGCAGGAGAGCACGTCCGCGTAGAACTGGTCCAGTTCCTCCCGGGTGGGGAAGACGGCGATATACATCTGATCGCCCATGGCGCCGGAGAGCACCTTGGGAATCCGGCCCACCATCTTCATCTGGGAGCCGTACTTGGCCATGACATCCTCATGGCTGAGGACAAAGTTCTTGCCGTCCCGGCGGCCCGCGTAGCCGCAGAAGAAGTGGTCCTTCTCATCGGTCTCGCTCCTGTCAAAGGCCACCATGTCCGCCCAGACCTTGTAGATGTTGATGCCGTGGGCGTAGTCGATCATGTCCGGCGTGAAGCCGCCGCTGGGGCGCATGTTGACCTCCAGAGCCACGATGTCGCCCTTCTTGCCCAGCCCCTCCTGGTCCTGGGTCAGGCGGAAGAACTCGAAGTGGATAAAACGGCTCTTCACGCCGAAGGCCTTGGCGGTGGCCCGGCCGGCGGCACGGGTGTCCTCCGGCAGATCCCGGAGGATGTAGTAGACGCAGTTGTCCGCCTCGTTGACGATGTCCATGATGGAGTTAGGGGTCACGTTGCCGGTCTCGAAGATAGGCTCGCCCTTGGAGTCGTAGACGGCGTCGTAGGAGTTGACCTCGGCGTGGACAAACTCCTCCATGATATAGCTGACCTTGCTGTTGTAGGTCTCCAGGAAGTGGGTGAGATCCGCTTCGTTCTTCAAAGTGTGGGTGTCGGAGGCGCCTACGCCGTTGTCCGGCTTCACCACCACGGGGTAGCCCACCTCCCGGATGAAGGCCTGGCAGCCGGACAGGCCGTCCACCAGGTGGTAGCGGGCGGCGGGGATGCCCGCCTTGCGGTAGAACTCCTTCATGCGGGACTTGAGCTTGATGCGGGGCATATCCTCCACCTGGAAGCCGGAGGTGATGTGGAAGGCGGTGCGGAGCCTCGCGTCCCGCTCCAGCCAATATTCGTTGTTGGACTCCAGCCAGTCGATGGGGCCGTGCTTGAAGATCAGGAACGCCACGCCCCGGTACACCGCGTCGTAGTTCTCCAGGTTGTCCACCTTGTAGTACTCGGTCAGGCTGTCCTTCAGATTCTGGCTGAGGGCGTCGTAGGGCTCGTCGCCGATGCCCAGCACGTTCATCCCGTTGGCCTTCAGCTCCTTGCAGAACATCCAGTAGTTGCTGGGAAAATTGGGGGAGATGAAAATGACGTTTTTCACGGTATCAGCCTCTCGTTTCTCTATTATATCAATTTCTTTATGTAACTTCTCTCTCAAAGCTCATAGAGCAGGGCGCTGAGGAAAAAGGGGATCTGCTGCTCCCAGCTGGCCTCACAGTGGTTGCCGTTGGGGACGATGCGGCTGGTGAGCCACACCCCCCGGTCCAGGAGCGCCGCTGTCACCCGGCCGAACTGGT
>CANRHK010000100.1 GCA_947630395.1 uncultured Oscillospiraceae bacterium | reverse complement strand
CAAACAGACCGGCAAGACAGCGCAAAACAAATCAACACATTGGGGTACCCAGGGGTGAAACCCCTGGGCGCGCTTTTTGGTGACTTTTTCCCGCGCGGGAAAAAGTCACCCGGGGTTGCCACGGCAGCGGCATAAAGAACCCGGGGTTCGAGGGGCTGGAAGCCCCTAAGAGGGATTGGGGGACACCCCCACGCCTACATATCAAACAAAATCGTCACCGGTCCGTCGTTGACGGACTCCACCTGCATGGAGGCCCCGAACTCGCCGTGCTCCACGGCAAAGCCCCGCTCCCGGCAGCGGGCCATAAACCGCTCATAGAGGGGGATGGCCAGATCCGGCTTGGCCGCGCCGGTGAAGCCCGGCCGCCGCTTGGCGGTATCGGCGTAGAGTGTAAACTGTGAAACCACCAGAATACTTCCCCCCACCTGGGCCAGGTCCAGATTCATCTTGTCGTTTTCGTCGCTGAAAATCCGCATGTTGCAGATCTTGTCCGCCAGCTTCACGGCGGTCTCCTCCGTGTCCTCCGGGCCTACGCCCAGAAGCACCAGATAGCCCTGGCCAATCCGGCCGTTGACCCGCCCCTCAATGGTGACGGAGGCGGAGAGGACTCTTGTCACAACTGCTCTCATATGTTGTTACCTCGCAAACATGGCAAAAATGGCTTGATCAGCCCGCCGGGCGGTTGACGTTCATGACGCCGGAGATCTGGTGGATCTTCCTCATCACCAGGCCTAATTGGTTGGCATCTGAAACGGAGAAGACAATATGGATGATGGCGAAGCCGTCGGCGGTGGAGTGGGAGTTGAGTCCGGTCACATTGACCTTGGAGGTGCTCAGGGCGGTGGAGATATCCGCCAGCAGGCCCACCCGGTCCTTGCAGACCACATCCAAGGAGGTGGAGTAGGTGTCCGTGATGTCGTCGCTCCAGGTGACCTTGATCCAGCGGCCCTGCTCGCTGTTGGCCCGGCGGTTGGGGTCCGCGTTGGGGCAGTCCTTCCGGTGGACGGACACGCCGTAGCCCCGGGTGATGAAGCCCACAATCTCGTCCCCCGGCACCGGGGTACAGCACTTGGAGAACTTCACCAGGCAGTTGGAGAGGCCCTCCACAATGATGCCCTTCTCGCTCTTGACACGGCGGGGCGGGGCGGGTTTGGCCTCCCGGGCCGCCTTGGCGGCCGCCTCCCTGGCGGCCTGCTCCACGGCGGCGGCGCGGGTGACCTGTAGCAGCGTGTCCCGCATCCGGTTCACCGCCTTCTGGGCGGTGAGGCCGCCGTAGCCGATGGCGGCGTACATGTCGTCCAGGGTGGCGTAGCCCATGCGCTTGAGGACGGTGTTCTGGACCTCCGGCACCGTGACTTGGCCCAGAGTCATGCCCATGTGCTTCAGCTCGGACTCGAAGGAGGCGCGGCCCTGGGCGATGTTCTCCTCCTTCCGCTCCCGCTTGAACCACTGGCGGATCTTGCTGCGGGCCTCGCTGCTCTTGGCGATCTTCACCCAGTCCCGGCTGGGACCGTTGGCGGACTTGGAGGTGTGGATCTCCACAATGTCGCCGTTGTGGAGCTGGTAGTCAAAGCCCACCATCCTGCCGTTGACCTTGGCCCCCACCATGGTGTTGCCGATGGCGGAGTGGATGTTGTAAGCGAAGTCGATGGGCGTGGAGCCAGCGGGCAGGTTGATGACGTCCCCCCGGGGGGTGAAGACGAAGACCTCGTCGGAGAACATATCCACCTTCAGCGTGTGGATGAACTCCTCCGCGTCCGCGTCCTCCTGGTTCTCCAGCAGGCGGCGGATCCACTCGTAGGTCTTCTCACTTCCGGTGCTGGTGATGCCCTGCTTGTACTTCCAGTGGGCCGCCACGCCGTACTCATTGATGGCGTGCATCTCGTAGGTGCGGATCTGCACCTCGAAGAGGACGCCCTCCTTGTCGATGACCGTGGTGTGGAGGCTCTGGTACATGTTGGGCTTGGGGGTGGCGATGTAGTCCTTGAACCGGCCCAGGATGGGACGGTACAGGTCGTGGATGACGCCCAGCACATTGTAGCAGTCGGACACCGTGTCCACCAGCACCCGGAAGGCGAAGAGGTCGTAGACCTCCTCCATGGTCTTCTCCTGGGCGTACATCTTCCGGTAGATGCTGTAGGGGTGCTTCACCCGGCCGTAGACCGTGGCGTTCTGGATGCCCATCTCCGCCAGGCGGTCCGAGATCTGGGACTGGATGGCGGACATGAAACGGGTGTGCTCCTCGCTCTCCGCCTCCAGCTTCCTGACAATCTCGTCGTAGGCCACCGGGTCCAGATACTTGAGGGCCAGATCCTCCAGCTCCCACTTGATCTTCTGCATGCCCAGCCGGTGGGCGATGGGGGCGTAGATCTCCATGACCTCCAGGGACTTCTTCCGCTGGGTGGCGGGCACCTGGTACTCCATGGTGCGCATGTTGTGGAGGCGGTCGGCAATCTTGATGAGAATCACCCGGATGTCCTTGCTCATGGCGAAGAGCATCTTCCGGAGGTTCTCCATCTGCTCCTCCTCCATGGAGTTGTACTGCATCCGGTTGAGCTTGGTGACGCCGTCCACGATGTCGGCGATGGTGACGCCGAAACGCTTGGCGATATCCTCATAGGTGCTGTCGGTGTCCTCAATGCAGTCGTGGAGCAGGGCGGCGATGATGGACTCACTGTCCAGGCGCATCTCCGCCACAATCTGGGCCACCTGGATGGGGTGGGTGATGTAGGGAGTGCCGTCCCGCCGCATCTGGGCGCCGTGGTGCGACCGGGCGTACTCATAGGCCGCCCGGATCTGTTTGAGGTCCGCGGAAATATTGTATCCGGAGATGGTCTTTTCCAGATGATCGTAGCGCTCCTCCACAGAGACCATATCAGTTCGCTCCCTTTCTATCTTGGTTGAGAATGCGGCGGAGACGGCGCATGTAGGCGCTGTCCTCCAGATTGGCCCGCTGTCCGGGCCGGATGTGGATCTCCAGGGTGTCCTCCCGAGTCTCCATGGTGATGAGGCCCCGCTCGGCAAATACCTCCAGGCCCATGGCGGAACGCAGGAAGGACTCCGCCCCGTCCAGGGCCCCCGCCAGGGAACGCAGCGTGGGTAGCCGGCCGGAGATCTGGGTCTCCGTCTCCCGGCGCTCAATGGCCCGCCAGAGGGAGGCAAACTGGCGGCGCTCCGGCAGAAGCCGTCCGGCCTCCCGGGCCGTGAGCTCCTCCCCGGACAGCAGGCGGTCCACCAGATCCAGGCACTCCTGCTCCCGCAGGCTTGGGTCGGCGGCGGGCCGCATGTCTATCATCTGTAACTGGACGCTGCTGACGCCCCGAAACTCGTTGATTTGCAGATAAAAGGCGGCGTCCACCCGCATCCCGGGGGACACGCCCAGCTCCCCCACCGTGGCGGAGAAGAAAATCGCGTCAAAGGCGTAACCGCCCTTGCTGAGGCGCAGCTTCAAGTGGCGGTTCTGGCCCACGTTCTGGCAGCTCTCCACCCGGGCGCCCATGAGGGCGAAGACCGGGCGGGCGTTGCCGGATCCGTAGGGTTCCAGCTGGCTCAGATGCTCCAGCTCCTCCAGGGTGATCTCCTCCGGATTTTGGAGGATGACGTCGATCTCCAGGGAGGACACCGGCGTCTCGCCGTTGCAGTAGTCCCGGACGCAGCGGTTCATCCGCCGGCGGAAGGCGGGAATATCCGCCTCCCGGATGTTGAAGCCGGCGGCCAGCTCGTGGCCGCCATAGTCCACCAGCAGATCCGCGCAGGACTCCAGGGCGGCAAAGAGGTTGAACCCGCCGTAGCTGCGGCAGGATCCCTTGCCCATGCCGCCGTGGAGGTGGATCATAAAGCTGGGGCAGGAGTACTTCTCGCTGAGGCGGGAGGCCACGATGCCCACCACCCCCTGGTGCCACACCTCGCTGGACAGCACCAGGGCGCTGCGCTCGCCCTCCGGCAGCAGATCGATCTCCTCCACCGCCTGGGCGAAGATCTCCTGCTCCACCGCCTGGCGCTCCCGGTTGAGGCCGCAGAGCTCCCGAGCCAGCCGGTCCGCCGTGGCGGGATCTCGTGTCAGGAGCAACCCCACCGCCAGCTCCGCCTCCCCCATGCGTCCGGCGGCGTTGATCCGGGGGGCCAGCACAAAGCCGATCTGGACGGAGGAGATCTCCCTGTCCTCCAGCCCGGACTCCCGCAGCAGGGCCCGCAGCCCCGGCATGCGGGTGGTGCGGATGGCCTCCAGCCCCCGGTAGACAATGACCCGGTTCTCCCCGGTCATCTGCATCACATCGGCGACGGTGCCAATGGCCGCCAAGGTGCAGTACCGGGCGAAGAGGGCGTCCTCCCGCTCCGGCTCCAGGGCCAGTACCAGCTTCAGCGCCACGCCCACTCCGGCCAGATGCTTAAAGGGGTAGGGGCAGTCTACCCGGCGGGGGTCCACCGCCGCCACGGTGTCCGGCAGCCGCTCCTTGCACTCGTGGTGGTCCGTGATCACCAGATCGAGGCCGATCTCCCGGGCGAAGCGGGCCTCCTCCACGCCGGTGATGCCGCAGTCCACAGTGATCACCAGCTTGACGCCCTGCCGCCGCAGATTCAGCAGCGCCTCGCAGCCCAGGCCGTAGCCCTCGTCCTCCCGGCGGGGGATGTGCAGAACGCAGTCCGCGCCCCGGGATCGGAGGTAGTCCACCAACAGGGCGGTGGCGGTGATGCCGTCCACATCGTAGTCGCCGAAAACCGCCATCCGCTCCCCCCGCTCCAGGGCCAGCCGGATGCGCTCCACGGCCTTATCCATGTCCCTCATCAGCAGCGGGGAGTGGGTCAGGCGCCGCTCCCGCTCCAGGAAGGCCGCGGCCTCCTCCGCCGTGGCCACGCCCCGGGCCGCCAGCACCGCGGAGAGGAGCCTGGGATACCCCGCCTCCTCCAGCCGCGCCGCGGCGCCGGCGTCGTAGCCGCCGCCCGTCCATCTGGCGTACTTCATGGGGCATCCCCTCCTTTCTCCCGGATTCGACTGCACGCGCGGCCCCTTAAGGCGGGCCGCCGGAAGCTAACTGGACCATTATAGCAAAAAAAGAGAGAAAGGTAAAGTATGAAGTTTTGTGCTCTTCTCCAAATATGTAGGACTGACGGGAAAAAGCGGAAAAATTCTGCGGAATTATCCCTATGTTTTTTGACGGTTCTGTGTTACAATAGAAAAAACTGTGAAACAGAGAGAGACGGAGGCACGTATCATGGCCATTGTATCGGAGTATTTCTTCCCGTCCAGCGACGGAAAAACCCTGATCCATGTCAACCAGTGGACGCCGGTGGGCCGGGAGATCGTGGGCGTGGTCCAGATCGCCCACGGCGTGGCGGAGTACGGAAAGCGCTATGAGCCCTTTGCCCGGTTCCTGTGCGGCCAGGGCTTTGTAGTGACAGCCAACGACCACTTGGGCCACGGCCAGTCCCTCATTGAGGGCGCCCCCATGGTCTACCTGGGGGAGAAGGACGGCTGGTGGCACGTGGTGGACGACATGGAGGAGCTGCGCCGCCGCACCGCCAGGGTGTTCGCGGGCAAGCCCTATTTCCTCTTCGGCCACTCCATGGGCTCCTTCCTGGCCCGGACCCACCTGATCCGCTATCCGGGGAGGCTGTCCGGCTGCGTGCTCTGCGGCACCGGCCACCAGTCCGCCGCCATTATCGCCGGGGGCAAGCTTATCGCCGGCCGGGAGATCAAGCGCCTGGGCAAGAACGCCTTCAGCGTCAAGGCAGACCAGCTGGCCTTCGGCGCGTACAACAAGGCCTTCGCCCCCGCCAGGACGAAATTCGACTGGATCTCCGCCAACGAGGCCAACGTGGACGCCTACATCGCCGATCCCCTCTGCGGCGGGGACACCACCCTGGGCCTCTTCCGGGATATGCTGGACGGCCTGAGCTATATTACCAAGCAGTCCAACATCAACCAGATGGACAAGGATCTGCCGGTGTTCTTCATCGCCGGCGACCAGGACCCGGTGGGCGACATGGGCAAGGGCGTGCGGAAAGCGTACGACTGCTTTAAGAAGGCCGGCGTCAAGGATCTGAACATCAAGCTCTACCACGGGCTGCGCCACGAGATTCTCAACGAGAAGAGCAACCAGTACGTCTATCAGGATGTGCTGGACTGGCTGAAAGCCCGGGCGTAGCGCAGCAGATCCCCCCAGGCCAGCAGCTCCGGGTCACGGTGGCGCCGCAGGAGAGAGACGGTGAGGACGCTGTCCGCCGCCAGGACCGTCCACAGGGCAAAGAGGGCCCACGGGGGCGTCAGCGCCGCCAGAAGCGCCGCCGCCGGCTGGAGCCACTTTACCGCCGCCGCGGACAGCACCCCCCAGGCCAGTGCGAAGGGCGGGCACACCCGCCCCCGGATGTGGCCTGGGATACCGGAGTAGTCCCAGAAGGACACCCCCAGCGCCCTGTCGTAAAAGAGATGGACCAGATACTCCACCGCCGTGCAGATCAGCGCGCCCCGGAGGACCAGGAACAGAAAGCTGTCCTCCTCCGGCAGGGCCAGCATGGCCGCCATGGCCAGCCCGTACACCGGGCACAGGGGCAGGATGAGGAAGCACTTCCGCACCTGCTTTTGAGATCGGACGGCCCGGGCGAACACCTTCTCCAGGGCGCAGCCCAGGAGACTGTAGAACACGATATAGAAAAACCAGTCGGACATGGGGATGCTCCCTTTCTTCGGATACAGGTAGCATCCCCGTCCCCATGAGAAATATACGGGAGGTGAGGTCATGCCTGACAGCTGGGAGGTCCTGGAGCGGGACTGCGAGCGCTGCCGGGAGTGCGCCCTGTGCCAGACCAGAAAGAAGGTGGCTTTCGGGGCGGGAAACCGTCGGGCGGAGGTCATGCTGGTGGGGGAGGGCCCCGGGGCCAACGAGGACGAGCAGGGCGTGCCCTTTGTGGGCAAGGCCGGGCAGCTGCTGGACGACATGCTGGCCATCATCGGTCTGGACAGAACCAAGGTCTACATCGCCAACATCGTCAAGTGCCGTCCGCCGGGAAACCGGGACCCTATGAATGTGGAGCAGGACGCCTGCATCGGCTACCTGTACCGGCAGATGGCACTGGTGCGCCCCAAAATCCTGGTGTGCCTGGGCCGGATCGCCGCTATGCGGCTCATTAATCCCAAGTTCCGCATCAGCAAAGACCACGGCGTGTGGTACGATGTGGACGGGGTGCGGACCATGGCCATGTACCACCCCTCCGCCCTGCTGCGGGACGAGGGTAAGCGGCCGGAGAGCTTTGCCGATTTGAAATCCCTCCAGCGGGAGATCGACAGAGTGTGCGAGCGGACCCCTACCGGGTGGCGGAGCCTGCTCTCCGGCGGGCCGGAGGCGTAAGCGGATACGGATGGAGAGATAAACACACGTGTGTGGGAGGAAGAACTATGAAAAACATCGGATTTGACAACCGGAAGTATATCGAGACCCAGTCCGCCCATATCCGGGAGCGGATTGCCCAGTTCGGCGGCAAGCTGTACCTGGAGTTCGGCGGCAAGCTCTTTGACGACTACCATGCCTCCCGGGTGCTGCCGGGCTTTGAGCCGGACAGCAAGATCCGGATGCTCCAGCAACTCAAGGGCGACGCGGAGATCGTCATCGCCATCTGCGCCGGGGACATTGAGAAGAACAAGGTGCGGGGGGACCTGGGCATCCCTTACGAGGAGGACGTGCTGCGGCTCATCGACGTGTTCCGGGGCATGGACCTGTATGTGGGCAGCGTGGTGGTGACCCAGTACAGCGGCCAGCCCGCCGCCGACGCCTTCATCAAGCGGCTCACCGCCCTGGGGGTAAAGACCTACCGCCACTACCCCATTCCCGGCTATCCCCACAACGTGTCCACCATCGTCAGCGACGCCGGCTACGGCCGCAACGACTACATCGAGACCACCCGTCCCCTGGTGGTGGTCACCGCCCCCGGCCCCGGCAGCGGCAAGATGGCCACCTGCCTCAGCCAGCTCTACCACGAGCACAAGCGGGGTATCCAGGCGGGCTACGCCAAATTCGAGACCTTCCCCATCTGGAACCTGCCGTTGAAGCACCCGGTGAACCTGGCCTACGAGGCGGCCACGGCGGACCTCAACGACGTGAACATGATCGACCCCTTCCACCTGGAGGCCTACGGCGTCACCACGGTGAACTACAACCGGGATGTGGAGGTGTTCCCGGTGCTGCGGGCCATCTTCGAGACCATCCTGGGCCACTGCCCCTACAAGTCCCCCACGGACATGGGGGTCAACATGGCGGGCTATTGTATTGTGGATGACGAGGCCTGCCGGGAGGCCTCCTATCTGGAGGTCCTGCGGCGGTACTACACCGCCCTCACCGGCCGGGTGCGGGGCGTGGTGGACGACGAGGTGGTCTTCAAGCTGGAGCTGCTCATGAAGCAGGCCGGTATCACCCCCGACATCTTCCCCGCCGTGGCCGCGGCCCTGGCCAAGGAGGAGGAGAGCGGAGGCCCCGCCGGGGCCATGGTGCTGGATGACGGACGGGTGGTCACCGGCAAGACCAGCGACCTGCTGGGCGCCTCCTCCGCCCTGCTGCTGAACGCCCTGAAGGCC
>CANRHK010000099.1 GCA_947630395.1 uncultured Oscillospiraceae bacterium | reverse complement strand
GACTACCCCACCCCCGACGGCACCGGCGTGCGGGACTACATCCACGTGGTGGATCTGGCCCAGGGCCATGTGGCGGCGCTGAAGAAGCTGGAGGGGAACTGCGGCCTCTTTATCTGCAACCTGGGCACCGGCAAGGGCTACAGCGTCTTTGACGTGCTCCACGCCTATGAGAAGGCCTGCGGCAAAACGCTGCCTTATGTGGTCGACCCGCGCCGCCCCGGCGATATCGCCGCCTGCTACGCCGACCCCGCCAGGGCCAGGGAGGAGATGGGCTGGGAGGCCAAGCTGGGCATTGAGGAGATGTGCGCCTCCAGCTGGAAATGGCAGTCCATGAACCCCGACGGCTACCGCGGCGCGTAATTCACTTTTTCCCACATAAAACTTCGGTATCAGTCATCGCCGCGCCCGGCGTCGCAGGCCTAAAGACCGTATGGATGTTTCTCGGTTCATTGTGTACCTCCTCGTTTCCATGTTTCACCGGCACTGCCAGTGACTCGTGATGACTTTTATCCCCTATCACGAAAACTCACGGAGACTCACCGTGAGTCCCCGTGAGTTTCATACTCATTGTGGCACACTTGGTGCCCAGTTGCAATCCGCCCAAATATTTGACACTTGCCCGCAAAAAAGGGCCGGTCCCCGGGACCGGCCCTTTGCTGTATGCGTTCAGCGGAGGAAAATCCTCGCCCCGCCCCGATAGGTCCCCACCTCGCCGATGCGCTGGGCGCTGGGGACGCAGGAGGAGATTTCGGCCAGGAGCGCGTCCGCGTCGGCGCTGTCCACCGCAACCAGCAGCCCCCCGGCGGTCTGGGGGTCGTAGAGCACATCCTGCTTGCAGAGGGGCGTGTCGCCGGGGTCCACATAGGGCTGGGCGAACTCCCGGTTGCGGTACATGCCCTCGGGGAGGATGCCCAGTTTAGCCAGCTCCAGTGCCTCGGGGATCAGGTCGATCCGGTCCACCTGGAGCGCCGCCTCCACGCCGCTGCCCTGGCACATCTCCAGCAGGTGACCCAGCAGGGAGAAGCCGGTCACGTCGGTGCAGGCGTGGACCCGGTATTTCACAATGGCGTCCCGGGCGCTTTTGTTCAAGGTGGTCATCAGGCGGTAGGCCAGCGCCATGCCCTTCTCGGAGGCCAGATCCCCCTTGTGGGCGGTGGTCAGCACACCGATGCCCAGGGGCTTGGTCAGAAGCAGCACATCCCCGGGTTTTGCCCCGCTGTTGGTGAGAATCCTGTCCGGATGGACAAACCCGGTGACGGCCAGCCCGTACTTGGGCTCGTCGTCGAAGATGCTGTGGCCGCCGGTAATGAGGCAGCCCGCCTCATAGACCTTGTCGTAGCCGCCCCGCAGCATCCGATGGACCGCCTCGGAAGGCATATTCTTGGGCACGCACATCAAATTCAGCGCCAGCCTCGGCTCCCCGCCCATGGCGTACACATCGCTGAGGGCGTTGGTGGCGGCAATCTGGCCGAAGAGGTAGGGGTCGTCGGCGATAGGCGGGAAGAAGTCCACCGTCTGCACCAGGGCCAAATCGTCGGAGAGCCTGTACACCGACGCGTCGTCGCTCCTGTCGAACCCCACCAGCAGGTTAGGGTCGCTGTGGACCTTGATGCCCTCCAGCAGCTGGGACAGCACCCCGGCCCCTACTTTGGCCCCGCAGCCGGCGCACTTGGCCAGCTTGGTCAGCTTCACTTCATTCTCCATATTGCGCCTCCTCAAAACACGTCGCAGTCATACGCAGTGCCGCCGGTCTCCCCCAGGACGCCTGAGAGCTTCAAAACCGCTTCCAGCACGCCGCCGCCCACGGCCAGGGCCTTGTCCGATACGCAGAGGCAGTGGGCCGGTTCGCACCGTGGGTCCACGTCGCCGCACTTCATGCCCTTGGTGACTGGCACGCCGTCGGCAATGAGTCCCCGGAGGATGCCGCTGATGGTGCAGACCATGGGCTGACCGTCCACATAGCCCGCCGTGTCGCCGGCCTCCACCCTGTCGCCGATCTCCAAAGCGCCCTCAAACACCCCGTCCGCCGGGGCCCGGAGCACACGCTCGCCGGCGTAGCCGCCGATCAGGCCGGGAATGTTGGTATTAGGCAGGGCGGGACCCTCGTAGATGGCCCGGCCCAGATAGTGGCCCCGCATGGTCTCCACCACCGCGTGGCAGTCCTCCCCGGCGGTGAAGCCGGGGCCCACCGCCACCACGACGGGGGCCATGTCCATGTTGGTGCCCAGATTCCGCTTGGCCAGGATGGCGTCCACCACCGCGTCCGGCTCCAGGGCCTCGACGCACGCCGCCTCGGGGTCGATGAGTACCGGGATCTCCCCACAGTCCAGCAGATCGGGCGTCTCCTCCAGATCCGCCAGCCGGGCGGTGACGCCCTCCACCTCCGCTTCCCCCAGACGCACCGCCTCGGAGAAGCACACACTGCGGCGGATGGAGGTGGGCCGGGCGATCTCGCAGATGACCAGCTCCATCCCGGCCCGGTGCAGCCGCAGGGCGATGCCGGTGGCGATATCGCCGCCGCCGCGAATGACGACTAGCATGTCTCATACACTCCTTTTCGCAGACTGCCCGCTGCGGCGAGCCCATTCAGCAGGGCCGCCAGGGTCCGGGCCTGCTCCATCAGTTCCGGCGTATCCGCCTGGTTGAGGAAATACCGCCAGCCAAAGCTTTCGCCGTTCAGCACCCGGGCGGCAATCTCCGGCGTGACGGTCTCGTCCACGCCTACCCCCGCCAAACGGGCGTACAACTCCGGCCGGTGGGCCGCGGCGGCGATGGGCTGTCCCAGTCCGGTAAGCCCCACCACGCAGATCACCTGATTGGCCTGCGGCGGGACCACCGGCTCGTGGGGCGCGTGGGCCTTCAGGGGCCGTCCGGCGGAACCGTCCGCCTCCACCAGCACGTAGTCGAAGCGCTTCGCCAGCGCCGCCATGGGAAGGTCCGGGGCGGTCAGCTTGCCGGTTCCCAGCAGGGGCGTCCCGGCGGAGAGCAGACGGTGCCGCTGCCCCAGCTGATCCAGGTCCGCCTTGGATACGGCCAGCGGCAGATCCGGGAAGGGGAAGATCTTGGTGGTGGTGCACAGCAGTACCCGGCTTCCCCCGCCCGCCAGCTCCCGGCCCAGAGCGGAAAGCAGTGTCGTCTTGCCCCCGCCGCCGATGACGGCGGTAACGCCCCGCCGGACGCACAGCAGGTCAGACAGCTTCACGGTCACGCCCCCTTCCGTTCTTTCTCTCCCAGTATAACGCTAACGGAGAGGGCGGTCAAGGCAAAGCGGGCAAAAAACGCGTTTATATGGCAGAGCGGGCAGAAAACGGGGCCCCGAAGGGCCCCCGTTTCGCGCAAGTTGCTGTGTTACCGGAGAATGATGGCCTCCCGCTCAGGCCCCACGGACACATAGGTAATATGGCAGCCGATCTCCCGCTCCACGTACTCCACATAGTTCCGGGCCGCCTGGGGCAGATCCTCCCACTTCCGCGC
The DNA here is from genome assembly GCA_947630395.1 of uncultured Oscillospiraceae bacterium. Taxonomy (GTDB): domain Bacteria; phylum Bacillota; class Clostridia; order Oscillospirales; family Oscillospiraceae; genus Pelethomonas. The sequence continues at coordinate 5,150 of CANRHK010000099.1, read as the reverse complement.
GCCGGAGATGTCGCACTTCCAGCCGGGCATGTACTCCATGACGGGCTTGGCGTCCGCCAGCAGGGCGGGGAAGGGGAACTCGCCGGTCCGCTGCCCGTTCAGCTCATAGTGGGCGCAGATGGGGATCTGATCCATGTAGCTGAGAATGTCCAGCTTGGTGAGGGCGATATCGGTCGCCCCCTGGCACTGGACGCCGTAACGGGTGGCCACCAGGTCGATGGGCCCCACCCGGCGGGGGCGGCCCGTCTTGGCGCCGTACTCGCCGCCGGCCTCCCGCAGCCGGTGGGCGTCATCGCCGAAGAACTCACAGGTGAAGGGTCCCTCGCCCACGCAGGAGGAGTAGGCTTTCACCACGCCCACCACCTTGTCCAGCTTGGCCCCGGGCAGGCCGGAACCCACCGGCGCATAGGCCGCGATGGCGTTGGAGGAGGTGGTGTAGGGGTAGATGCCGTAGTCCAGATCCCGGAGGGAACCCAGTTGGGCCTCAAAGAGGATGCGCTTGCCGTCCTTCTCCGCCTTGCGGAGGAACGCGCCGGTGTCGCAGATAAAGGGCTTGATCTTCCCGCCGAACTCCTCGATCCAGGCGTGAAGGGCCTCCTTTGTCCAGGGCTTGGCGCCGTAGACCTTCTCCAGGGTCAGGTTCTTCCACTCCAGGATGCCGTCCAGCCGCTCCCACAGCTTGTCCGGATAGAGCAGCTCCCCGGCCAGGACCGTCTTCTTCTGGTACTTGTCGGAATAGAAGGGGGCGATGCCCTGCTTGGTGGAGCCGTACTTCTTGTCCGCCAGGCGCCGCTCCTCCAGCTCGTCCAGATCCCGGTGCCAGGGCAGCAGCAGGGAGGCCCTGTCGCTGATCTTCAGATTCTCCGGCGTGATGGACACGCCCTTGCCGGACACGTCCTGGATCTCCGTCCACAGGCTCTCGCAGTCCAGGGCCACGCCGTTGCCCAGAATGTTCACCACACCCTGGCGGAAGATGCCGGAGGGCAGCAGGTGCAGAGCGAATTTGCCCAGATCGTTGACCACGGTGTGGCCGGCATTGCCGCCGCCCTGATAGCGGATGACCACGTCGTATTCCCCGGTGAGGAGGTCCACCATGCGGCCTTTGCCCTCGTCGCCCCAGTTGATGCCTACGATAGCAGTTAACATTGTCTCGTCCCCCAAAATGTCGGTTCAGTTTTGTACGTCTCTGTTCCGGTGCGTCCTTCGGACGCACCAAGAGTTAGAATATCACAAAAGGGTGGGAAATACAACCAATTCTTTTGCGGGGGCGGAAAAATTTCAAGAAATTTCACAGTTTTCGTCAGAGCCGGCGTGGAGCCGGAGATGTTACCGTTATTTTTGAAATAACATAACGAAAGGACTGTACACCAAAAAATTTTTATGATATAATAAATAAAATTTTAGCAGGCCGGGACGGTTCCATTGGTGATTCCGCTCCCGGCCGTCTGCAAAAAGGAGGCCGATGCCCCATGAGCAACGTAGGAAAAAGCGTCGCCCGCGTGGACGCCTTTGACAAGGTGACCGGGCGGGCGAAGTACACCGACGACCGGTGCGACAAGGGCGCGCTGGTGGCGAAGGTCGTCCGCTCGAAAATTGCCCACGGCTATGTGAAAAGCGTGGACGTCTCCCAGGCTGAGAAGATCCCCGGCGTGGTGAAGATTTTCACCTGCTTCGACGTGCCAGACATCAAATTTCCCACCGCCGGCCACCCCTGGAGCGTGGAGGAGGCCCATCAGGATGTGGCGGACCGCCGCCTGCTGAACCGGCATGTGCGCTACTGGGGCGACGACGTGGCCGCCGTGGTGGCGGCCGACGAGGTGGCCGCCGCCCAGGCGGTCCGGGCCATCCGGGTGGAGTACGAGGAGCTGCCCTTTGTGCTGGACCCCCTGGAGGCCATGAAGCCCGGCGCGCCGGTGCTCCACAAGGACTACCCGGACAACGTCCTCAAGCACACCTCCATCCGCACGGGCGACTACGCCGCCGCCAGCCAGGAGCCGGGGCTCCTCTGCGTGGACAAGTGGTATGAGGTCCCCACGGTCCAGCACTGCCACATTGAGAACTTCATCTGCTACGCCTACGGCGAGAATGGGCGGGTGGTGGTGGTTTCCTCTACCCAGATCCCCCACATCGTCCGGCGGACCGTGGGCCAGGCCCTAGGCATCCCCTGGGGCAATGTGCAGATTATCAAGCCCTACATCGGCGGCGGCTTCGGCAACAAGCAGGATACGTTGTACGAGCCTCTGTGCGCCTGGCTCTCCTTACAGCTGGGCGGGCGCACGGTGAAGCTGGACATCCCCCGGGAGGACACCTTTGTCTCCAACCGGGTCCGCCACGCCCAGAAGCTCCACATCATCTCCTGGGTCCGGCCCGACGGCACCTACGCCGCCCGGAAGCTGGAGCTCTACTCCAACCAGGGGGCCTACGCCTCCCACGGCCACTCCATCGCGGCCAAGGGCATGGGGGCCTTCCCCCAGATGTACCCCTGCCCCAACGTGGAGTGTGACAGCTACACGGTATTCACCAACATGTCCGCCGCCGGGGCCATGCGGGGCTACGGCATCCCCCAGGTCATGTTCGCCTTTGAGTCCCACACCGAGGACGTGTGCCGGCGGCTGGGGTGCGACTCCCTGGCCTTCCGCCGGAAAAACCTCATGCCCGTAGGCTATGTGGACAGCTTCTCCAAGAACGAGAACTACTTTGACACCTATAACCAGTGTCTGGACAAAGCCATCGCCTATATGGACTATGAGCGGAAGCATAAGGAGTACGAGCACCAGACCGGCCCGGTGCGGAAGGGCATCGGCATTGCCCCCTTCTGGTACAACACCGCCGTGTGGCCCATCTCCCTGGAGCACTCCTCCTGCCGCATGGTCCTGAACCAGGACGGATCCATCCAGCTCCAGGTGGGCGAGACGGAGATCGGCCAGGGCGCGGACACCGCCTACGCCCAGATGGCGGCGGACGTGGTGGGGCTGAAGGACTACACCGACGTCCATGTCCAGTCCTGCCAGGACACCGACGTGACGCCCTTCGGCCTGGGGGCCTACGCCTCCCGGCAGACCTACACCGCCGGCTTCTCCATCCGGCAGACGGGGCTGATTCTGAAGGACAAGATCCTGGACTACGCCCACGAGCTGACCCGGATGCCCAAGTACAACCTGGATTTGGTGGACGGCCAGATCGTCCGGACCACCGACGGCCGGGTGTTGATGCCCCTCTCCCAGCTGGCCACCGAGGCTTTTTACAGCCTGACCCACAGCGTCCACATCACGGCGGAGTCCACCTACCAGATCAAGAGCAATGCCTACTCCTTCGGCTGCTGCTGCGCCGAGGTGGAGGTGGACATCCCCCTGTGCAAGGTGAAGGTCACCAAAATTATCAATGTCCACGACTGCGGGCGGCTGATCAACCCGGCCCTGGCGGAGGCCCAGGTCCACGGCGGCATGTCCATGGGCATCGGCTATGCGCTGAGCGAGCAGCTGCTGTTCGATCCCAAGACCGGCAAACCCCTCAACAATAACCTGCTGGACTACAAGCTCTCCACCGTCATGGACCACCCCCACCTGGAGGCCCAGTTTGTGGAGAACTACGAGCCCACCAGCGCTTTCGGCACCAAGGCCCTGGGCGAGCCACCGGCCTGCCCGGTGGCCCCGGCCATCCGAAACGCCATTCTCAACGCCACGGGCGTGGAGGTGGACCAGGCCCCCATGACCCCCCATGTGCTCTACCGCCGCTTCTGCGAGGAAGGGCTGATCCATGACAGCTGGAGAGAGGAGGAGTAAGCTATGTATGATATCAAAGCGCTCTACGAGGCGGACAGCGTACAGGACGCCATCCGGCTCCGGCTGGAGCACCCGGAGGCCCAGATCATCGCCGGGGGCAGCGATGTGCTGGTCCAGATGCGGGAGGGCAAGCGGGCCGGCAAGGAGCTCATCTCCATCTACATGATTGACGCCATGCGGGGCGTCTCTATCGATGAGGAGGGGAACATCCGCATCGGCTCCCTCACCAGCTTCTCCCACATCACCCGGGATCCCCTGATTCAGAAGTATATCAACGTCCTGGGGGAGGCCGTGGACCAGGTGGGCGGCCCCCAGATCCGGAACATCGGCACCATCGGCGGCAACACCTGCAACGGCGTCACCTCCGCCGACTCCGCCTCCACCCTCCACGCCTGGGAGGCCGTGGTGGAGCTGACCGGGCAGAACGGGACGCGCCGGGTGCCCATCAAGGACTTTTATCTCTCCGCCGGGAGGGTGGATATCCGCCCCGATGAGATTCAGACGGCCATCCTGATCCCCAAATCCAGCTATGAAAATACCTGGGGCTACTACTTCAAATACGCCATGCGCAACGCCATGGATATCGCCACCACCGGCTGCTCGGTGAACTGCCGCCTGTCGGCGGACAAGAGGACCTTTGAGCGGGTGCGCATCGCCTACGGCGTGGCAGGGCCGGTACCTATGCGGGCGCCCAAAGCCGAGGCGGCGGCGGGTGGCCAGCCCGTCACCCGGGAGACGGTGGAAAAGTTTGCTTTGACGGTGCTGGAGGACATCCATCCCCGGGACTCCTGGCGGGCGTCCAAGGCCCTGCGGCAGCATATCGCGGTGGAGCTGGCGGACCGGTGCCTGACGGAATCGGTGAAACGGTGCGGAGGTGAGATCGATGGCTAAGCAGTTCAAGGAGGTCCACTTCAACTTAAACGGCAGGGATGTGACCACGGTGGTGGACGTCCGCGCGTCATTGACCGACATGCTGCGAAACGACTTCCGCATGACCAGCGTCAAAAAGGGCTGCGAGGTGGGCGAGTGCGGGGCCTGCACCGTCCTCATTGACGGGGAGGCGTTCAACTCCTGCATCTACCTGGCGGTGTGGGCCGAGGGCAAGCACATCCTGACCCTGGAGGGCCTCATGGGCCCCAATGGGGAGATCAGCGACATTCAGCAGGCGTTCATCGATGAGACCGCCGTCCAGTGCGGCTTCTGCACGCCGGGCTTCATCCTGACGGCCACGGAGATTCTGAACGCCGGGGTGGAATACACGGATGACGAACTGCGCAAGCTGCTGTCCGGCCACCTGTGCCGGTGCACCGGCTACGAAAACATCTTCCGGGCGGTGAAGAAGACCATGCTGCGCCGCCTGGGCAAGGC